>JADFZP010000180.1 GCA_015232485.1 Alphaproteobacteria bacterium | reverse complement strand
GTCAAACGGTGTCACGTCGCCCCCTTCAGAATGGGGGCGAGGGCCGCGTCGAGGATGACCAGCCGCTCGGCCATCTCCGGGTCTTTGGTCAGCAGATAGACGCCGATCGGGCCGTCGACATGGCCGGCGCGGATCGCCGGAAAGGCCCGCCGCACCCGTTCGTCGGTCCAGTCGGCTTCGACATGCTCCTCGAAGGGGTTTTCGGTGGCGTCCTGGGGATAGTGGACCACCGGCAGCGAGATCAGCACCAGGCGGGCGGTATCCAGCAGCTCGCCCACCAAAGCCACCGCGTCGGCTTCGGGCATGTGCTCCAACACGTCGCCGCAGATCGCCAGATCGACCGGGCCGACCTTGCGCCAGTCCACCCACCGCGCGTCGGCATGGATGACGCGGTCGTAGATCCGTTCCAGGGCGAAGGCCATCACATAGGGTCCCCACGCCTCGACGCCGGTCCAGTGGGCGTCGTTCAGGCGCAGGATGTCGTGCCAGGTTCCCTGGCCGGGACCGATGTCGAGAACCCGCCGAAAGGCTTCGGCCTCGTGCAGCTTCGAAATCGTCGCATAGGCGTAGAGCTTGCCCGCCTCCAGGCTGCCCGGCATGGCCGTCTCCTCCCGTCGTTGCCACAGCCTCGCTTATTCTCCACACTGTGTCCATGCGTGAAACCATCGTCGTCACGGCGGCCGACGCCGCCTATTTTCCGCTCTGCCGTTCGTTGCTGCTGTCGATCCGCGGCCACCCCGAGGGGGCGCTGGTCGATCTCGGCGTGATCGATGTCGGACTGTCGACCGAGCAGCGGCGTTGGCTCGAGGGACTGGGCGTCCGCCTCGCCTCTCCCGACCGCCGGGTGGTGCTGCCCGACCGGCCCCAGGCGGGCCCCGGCCTGCTGGCGATGGCGGCGCGGGTGTTTCTGCCCAGCCATTTCCCCGGCCACGCCGTCCATGCCTGGATCGATTCCGACGCCTGGGTGCAGGACGGCTCGGTCCTGCCGCTGCTCGGCCGCGTGGCGCGGCGCGACGGCTTTTGCCTGGTGCCCGAACTGCATCGCGCCTACGACTATCTGTTCGAGCCGGATCTCGGGCATCCCGCCCGCGAGATGCATCACCTGGCCTATACGGGCTATTTCGGCGCCGCCACCGCCGATCGGATGAGCGCCCTGCCGGTCGCCAACGCCGGGGTCTTCGCGGGCGCCGCCGAGGCGCCGCAATGGCGGGTCTGGGCCGACGTCATGACGACCTGCGCCACGCGGCCGATGGATCAATTCCTGGAGCAGGCCGCCCTGAACTTCGCCCTGGCGGCGGGGGCGATGACCGCCGGGCGGCTGCCGCCGACCTGCAATTGGATCTGCGCCCACGCCCCGCCGATGCTCGACGAGGACGGCCGTCTGGTCGAACCGCTGGAACCGCATCGGGTGATCGAGATCATCCACCTCACCACCCTCAAGGACGAGGGCGCGGTGCCGGTGCGACGGGTCGGCGGGGGCTCGGTCCAAATGTCGTTGGCTTGGCCCGGATAGGTCAGGCGCCGGGCGGGGGCGGGCGCATGCCGCGCAGACGCAGATAGCGGCCGACCACCCGGCTGCGCCAGATGCTGGCGACGTGGTCGCGCAGCAGGCCGAGTTCCAGTCGCATCGCCTGCTTCTCGGCCTCCATCGCGGCATGGGCCTCGTTCAGGCGCCGGACCTCGGCGCCCAGGGCGGCGAGGTCGGCGTCGGCTTTTTCCAGGATGGCGCGGTGTTCGGCCATCTGCGCCTCGGCGTCGGCGACCATGGCGCGGTGGGTGGCCATCTGCGCCTCGGCGTCGGCGAGCATGGCGCGGTGGGTGTCGATCTGGGCGCGGGCGTCGTCGACCAGCACGCGGTGGCGGGCGATCTCGCGTTCCGCCTCGGCGTGGGTGTCGGCCAACTGCGCCTCGAGGCCCAGGACGATCTCGCGGCCGCGCAGCACGGCGCGCGGATCGCCATAGGCGATGTCGACGGCGGCGCGCAGTTCCTCGATGCCTGGGACGTTGCGGCTGGCCCGTCCGGTATCGGCCCAGCGTTGGGCCAGCATGGCCTCGGCCGCTTCGGCCTTGGCGGCGACCAAGGCCGGGTCGGGCGCCCGCGCGCCCATCTCCAACGCCTGGGCGAGCGAGGCGCCGTAGCCCAGCCGCTCGATCAGCTCGGTTCCCCACAGATCGAGGGCGGCCTGAATCTCGGCGGGGTTCAGGATGGTCCGCCAGCGCCCCACCGAGCCGCCATGCACGCCCCCGGTCGCCAGGATCTTGCGGTCGCCCAGAATCGAGCCGGCGAAGGTCGAGGCGGCCTGGGAGAAATCGACCTTGTCGGCCTCGACCAGCGGCGCCAAGCCGAGAAAATCCTGCACGCGGGCCAGAAGATCGCCCTCGCCGACCAGATCCTCGTAGCGCGCCACGGCCAGACCGGGATCGTCGAGACAGGCGGCCATGCGGCGGAAGCCGAGCGCCATGTCCAGATGCATGAACGCGTCGCGCCCGTTCAGGATGTCGAAATTCCAGGTGGTCTTGTAGGACGCCAGCACGTCGAACGGATCGCGCAGCGCCAGCACGATTCGGGCGGCTGGAAACATCCGCCGCAGGGTGGGCAGGATGTGCCAATAGCGCGGCGTCTTGTCGACCATCACCCGGCGGCCGGCCGCGCGGAGGTGGCGGCGGTAAAGGTCGGCGGCGAAATCGGCCAGCGCCTCGTCGAGATCGGCCGCGCCGCAGAATCCCGCCAAGCCCTCGCCGATCAGATTGCTTTCGGCCGGGTGGCGGGCCGGGATGCGGCCGAAGCTTTCGACCGCCAGCATCAGCCAGGGCTCGGCCGGCGACGACACCTCGGGATGGCGGCCCAGCAGGAACGACAGCAGCGTGGTGCCCGAACGCGGCACGCCCACCAGAAAGGCGAGGTCCGTCACGGCGCGTCGGGCCGCGACAGCCCCGCCCGCGTGATGCCCACCCGGCGCCGCTTGACGCCCCAGGCGTACAGCCGCCCCTCCATCCAGGCGATGCGGATGTCGTCGAAACCGGCGCCCCACATCATGCGCGCCATGGCCAGCGGCGAGGGCGAGAACCAGTTCCAGCCGCCCCGGCTCAAGGAGTCGCGGTCGCCGGAATGATAAAGCACGCTGCCCTCGTAGCGGCACAGCGCGCCTTGCACGTTGATGCCTTCGGACTCGATCAGGATCGACCCGCCCACCACCAGGGCGTTGTTCATCAGGCGCAGCGCCAGCAGCGGGTCCGAGACGTGGTAGATCACGCCCGGAACATGGACGATGTCGAAGGCTTCGGAATCGGTCAGGGCGTACAGGCTGGTCTCGCGCAAGGTGACCGGCGCCGCGAACGAGCGGGCCAGGAAATCGGCCATGCGCGCGTATTTGCGCACCTCCTCGACGGCGGTGACCTTGGCCCCCAGGGCGGCCATCATCAAGGCGGTGCCGCCGGTCCAGCAGCCGATGTCGAGCACCCGCCGCCCCTCGAAGCCGGCCTCGTCGATGGGGAAGGCGAGCAGAAAATTGCGCAGCACCGTGAGGTGCCGGGCGCCCATCCGCCCACTCAGCCGGAAGTCGCCGAAATCGTGGTCGTGGCCCCAGTGGAACTTCACCGACAGGTCGCGCTGGCGCTCGACCTCGTCGGGCGCATAGCCTTCGACCTCGGCGTCGACGCGGCCGATGGCGCCCTCGACATGGGCGCGGAAGGCTTGGCGGTCGATGCCGGTCAGGCGGTCGGCGCGGTAGGCGTCGAAGCGCGAAGCCAGCCGGGCGTCGAGGTCCGACGGCTGGGGGTCCCATGGCGCGATCGCGGCGGCCAAGCCGGGCGGCAGATCGGCGGCGCCGGTCTCGGTGGCCTCGTCGTATCGGAACAGGCGATCAGGCATGAACCACCCCCTCGGCGGCGCCGCGGTGCCCCAGATAAAAGGCCAGAATCCTGGGCTCTTGCACGCCAAACCCCCGTCTCTTTGGCGCTTTCAGTAGCACATCCCATTCCGCCGACCAACCGACATCCGCCGAATCGCTTTCGACGTTTATCTGTTGAAAGTGGTATGGCCTCCGGGCGACAATGACGATTGCTCATTCAGAACGGATGCGAACATGAACATGGTGGAGCTTCCCTGGCGCCGCCCCGCCGGCAAGCCCTTGCGTATCGGCTTGGTCAACCCGCCCTCGGCCTTCCTGCTGGACGAGCGGGTTTTCGCCAGCCTGGGGTTGCTGAAGGTCGCCGCCGTGCTGGAAGCCGCCGGCCATCGGGTCGAGGTGCTCGATCTCTCGGGCATCGAGAACTACACCGAGGTGGTCGAGGATTATCTGGCCATCGCCGAGATCGACGCGATCGGCATCACCGCCACCACGCCGCAGCTTCCCAGCGTGATGCGGGTCGCCCGCACCATCCGCGAACGGCGTCCCGCCTTGCGCCAGATCCTGGGCGGGCCGCACGTCACCTTGGCCTATGCCGCGCTGAAGGCCGAGAAGAAGCGGGCCGTGATCGGCGGTCGCGCCGCCCGCGCCGTCGACAAGCTGGAAGAGATGTTCGACGTGCTGGTGGCGGGCGACGGCGAATTCGCCGTGTTCGAGGCGATCGGCCCCAACCCGCCCAAGATGATCGACGGCGACGACCACAACGGCGCGAATTTCCTCAGCCACGCCACCTACGAGGA
This sequence comes from Alphaproteobacteria bacterium, assembly GCA_015232485.1. GTDB lineage: Bacteria > Pseudomonadota > Alphaproteobacteria > Rhodospirillales > Magnetospirillaceae > JADFZP01. Next base: position 2,153 of record JADFZP010000180.1, on the reverse strand, counting down.
AAGCCCGCCGCCGGCCCGTCACCTGATCGATCTGGCGAGCTACAAATACACCATCGAGGGACGCCCCTCGACCAGCCTGATCGCCCAGCTCGGCTGCCCGTTCGGCTGCGGCTTTTGCGGCGGGCGCTCCAGCAAGGCCCTGCGCGTCATCCGCACGCGCAGCTCGGATTCGATCGTTCGCGAGGTCGAGTTCCTGTACAAGACCTACGGCTATACCGGTTTCATGTTCTACGACGACGAACTGAACGTGAATCCGAAGATCGTCGAACTCATGAACAAGCTGTGCGACCTGCAATCGCGGCTGGGCGTCGATTTCCGCCTGCGCGGCTTCGTCAAGTCCGAGCTGTTCACCGACGAGCAGGGCGAGGCGATGAAGCGGGCCGGCTTCAGTTGGCTGCTGTGCGGCTACGAGGCGGCCCATCCGCGCATCCTGACCAACATCGACAAGCGCGCCACCCTGGAAGACAACACCCGCGCCGTCGAGATCGGCAAGAAGTACGGCCTGAAGGTCAAGGGCTTGATGTCGATCGGCCATCCCGGCGAGAGCGAGGACACCATCCGCGCCATCCATGATTGGCTGATCGCCTGTCAGGTCGACGACTTCGACTGCACCATCATCACGCCCTATCCCGGCACGCCCTATCACGACATGGCGGTGCCCCATGACAGCCTTCCCGGCGTGTGGACCTACACCCACCGCAAGACCGGCGACCGCCTGCACGCGCGCGAGGTCGACTACACCGTCACCGCCGACTACTACAAGGGCATCCCCGGCGGCGGCTATCAGGCCTTCGTGTTCACCGATCACCTGAGCGGCGAAAAGCTGGTCGAAATGCGCGACTGGCTGGAGGACGATGTGCGCAAGGCGCTCGGCATTCCCTTCAACGCCGGCCGCGCGGCGCTGCGCTTCGACCATTCGATGGGTCAGGGCCTGCCCGATTTCATCCTGCGCGGCTCGGCCAAGCCGGTCGTGCCGGCATGAACCAACTCGACGTCATCTTCGCCGAGTCCACCGACCCGGCGCGCTTCGCCGTGGGCTACGCCGAGCATCTGTGCCGGCTGCTGCGCGACTTGGACAGCCAAGCGATCGGCGGCTTCATCGAGCTTCTGCTAAACGCCCGCGAAGCCGGCCGGCGCATCTTCTTCATCGGCAATGGCGGCAGCGCCGCCACCGCCTCGCATTTCGCCAATGACATCGCCATCGGCACCCGCTGCGGCGACAAGCCGTTCAAGGCGGTCAGCCTGACCGACAACGTCGCCCAGATCACCGCGATCGCCAATGACGACGGCTATGAGCACGTCTTCACCAAGCAGCTCGAGGTCTTGATGGAGCCGGGCGACGTGGTGGTCGCCATCTCGGCGTCGGGCAATTCGCCCAACATCGTGCGCGCCCTGGATCTGGCCAAGCGCCGCGGCAACCGCACCGTCGCCCTGACCGGCTTCGACGGCGGCCGCATCGCCGCGCAGGCCGACCTGGTGATCCACGTCCGCACCGCCAAGGGCGAGTACGGCCCCGTCGAGGACGTCCACATGGTTCTCGACCATCTGGTCGGCGCCTATCTGGGCCGCGCCGTCCGGGCCGCGCCCGAGACGGCCCTCAGGCCGGTGCTCGAAGAGGCGGTCTAAGCCCCTCGGCCTAAGCCAGCCGCCTTTCGATCCGCTCGCACAGATAATGATACAGGCAGAGATGAACCTGCTGGATCAGCGGGGTGCTGCGCGACGGCACCGCCAGCAGGTGATCGGAAAGCGCCGCCAGCTTGCCGCCGCCTTCGCCGGTCAGGGCGATGGTCGCCATGCCCAGGTCGCGCGCCTTCTCGAAGGCGGCGACCACATTGGGCGAATTGCCCGAGGTGCTGAGTCCGAGCAGCACGCCGCCCGGCTCGCCATAGGCTTCGACCTGGCGGGCGAACACGCTGGCGTAATCATAGTCGTTGGCCCAGGCGGTCAGCACCGCGACGTTGTCGGCGAGGCAGATCGCCTTGAGCGCCCGCCGTTCGAGCAGGAAGCGCCCGACCAACTCGCCGGTGATGTGCAGGGCGTCGGCCGCCGAGCCGCCATTGCCGCAGACCAGCAGGGGCCGGCCCGCCGCCAGCCCGGTGACCACGGCGTCGGCGGCGGCCTCGACGGTGCTCTCGGGCAGCGCGGCGATGGTG
>JADFZP010000179.1 GCA_015232485.1 Alphaproteobacteria bacterium | reverse complement strand
ATTATTCTGGCCTCCGCGGACTTCAGCAAGGAACTGACGACCGCCGTCATGTGGATGAACGACCATGACATTGACATTCGGTGCGTCCGCTTGAAGCCGTACCGGATGGCGAACGGCACCGTGCTCATGGATGTCCAGCAGTTGATACCCCTGCCCGAGGCGACCTCCTTCCAAACCCAAATCGGCGTCAAGAAACAGGCGGAGCGACAAAGCCGAAGCGACCGTCACGAGTTGCGGATTCGCTTCTGGGACGGGCTGTTGGAATACGCCAGGACGAAGACCGAAATTCACGCCAACCGCAAACCGACCAAGGACACCTGGATCTCGGGTGGTATCGGGAGAACGGGCTTTGGCTTGGTCTACTCGGTCCGCAAGCACGACTCCCAGGTAGAGTTGTGGATTGGGCTGGGCGCCGGGCAGGCGGCTAGGAACAAGGCCGCCTTCCGTGCGCTGAAGGTGCAGAGGGACGCCGTCGAGGCGGACTATGGCGACGAACTTGAATGGCAGGAGTTGCCGGAAGGCGATGGATGTCGCATCCGACAGGTCTTCGATGGCGGGTATAGGTCGCCGCCCGAGGATTGGCCTGCGATCCACGAGACGCTCACCGACGCGATGATCAGGTTGGACAAGGCGATGAGGAAGCGGGTGGCGGCGCTAAACCCAAATGCGGTGCCGGAGCCGGAGTTGACAGTCTAGGCCAAGGGCGGCGCCGAAGCCCGCGCGGCCGCTGGCCCTCCTCGCCCACGACGCCCTGACCCAGGCGGTGAATCGCGACCTCGCCGCCTGACGGTTGCTTTCCCAACCGAATCCGTGTACCAAGCCGCCTTCCGGGCGCCGGCACCCCTGGAGGCCGCGCCCAAAGTCATGGAGAGACAAATGAGTGAAATGAGCGCGCTGAGCGTGAAGCTCCGCGACCGGGCCGGAAAGGGGGCCGCCCGTCAGACCCGCCGCGATGGCCTTGTGCCTGGCGTGATCTACGGCGACAAGAAGCCCCCCGTGCTGATCTCCGTGGTGCCCCGCGCCATCGTGATCGAGATGATGAAGCCGGGCTTCCATACCCGCCTGTTCAACCTCGACCTGGGCGATGGCCGCACCGAGCGGGCGTTGGCTCGCGATCTGCAGATCCATCCGGTCACCGACGTGCCGGTCCACATCGACTTCATGCGGGTCAGCGCCGATGGCGTCGTCCACGTCGCGATCCCGGTGCACTTCATCAACGAAGACAAGTCGCCCGGCATCAAGCGCGGCGGCGTGTTGAACGTGGTGCGCCACGAGATCGACGTGACCTGCCCGGCCGACTCGATTCCTCCCTTCATCGAGGTCGATCTGGCCGGCCGCAACATCGGCGAGTCGATCCACATCGCCTCGTTGACCCTGCCCGAGGGCGTCATCCCGGTCGTCCATCGCGACTTCACCGTCGCCACCATCGCCGCGCCGACCGTCACCCGCGGCGCTGGCGAGGGCGACGCCGGCTGACGTCAATGCGACTCGTGGTCGGTTTGGGCAACCCCGGTGCGGGCTACGCCGGAAACCGCCACAATATCGGCTTCATGGCGGTGGACACCTTGGTCCGCCGCCATGGATTCGGTCCCTGGCGCGCCAAGTTCCAGGGCCGGCTGGCCGATGGCGTGATCGCCGGCGGCAAGGTGTTGGCGCTGGAGCCCGAGACCTACATGAACCTGTCGGGCCAGTCGGTGGCGGCGGCGATGCGCTTCCACAAGATCGCGCCCGAGGACGTCATCGTGCTGCACGACGAACTGGACCTGCCGCCCGGACGGGTGCGGGTCAAGAAGGGCGGCGGCGCGGGCGGCCACAACGGGCTGAAAAGCATCGACGCCCATATCGGCCGCGAATATTGGCGGGTGCGCCTGGGCATCGGTCATCCCGGCAACAAGGACCTGGTCTCGGGCTATGTCCTTCACGATTTCGCCAAGGCCGACGACGCCTGGCTCGGGCCGCTGCTCGACGCCGTGGCCGACGCCTTCCCTTTTCTGCTCGACGGCCAGGACAACGGCTTCATGAATCGCGTGGCGACGCTGACCCAGGCGACCACGCCCAAGCCCAAGCCGAAACCCGAAAGCGACCGGACGGAGCCCTGACATGGGATTCAATTGCGGCATCGTCGGTTTGCCGAACGTCGGCAAGTCGACGCTATTCAACGCCCTGACCCAGACGGCGGCGGCGCAGGCCGCCAACTATCCCTTCTGCACGATCGAGCCGAATGTCGGCCGCGTCGCGGTGCCCGATCCGCGCCTGGACAAGCTGGCCGTCGCGGCGAAATCGCAAAAGATCGTGCCGACCCAGCTTGAATTCGTCGACATCGCCGGGCTGGTGCGCGGCGCCTCGCGCGGCGAGGGCCTGGGCAACCAGTTCCTGGCCAACATCCGCGAGGTCGACGCCATCGTCCACGTGCTGCGCTGTTTCGAAGACACCGACGTCACCCATGTCGAGGGCTCGGTCGATCCGGTGCGCGACGCCGACACCATCGAGACCGAACTGATGCTGTCCGACATGGACAGCCTCGAGCGCCGCGTGGTCAACGCCCAGAAGCGCGCCAAGATCGGCGACAAGGACGCCAAGACCCAGTTGGTGGTGATGGAGCCGGTGCTGGCCGCCCTGCGCGAGGGCCGCCCGGCCCGCGCCGTGCCGCTGGACGAGGACGGCCGCGCCATGCTGCGCCAGCTTGGCCTGCTGACCTCGAAGCCGGTGCTCTACGCCTGCAATGTCGACGAGGCCTCGGCCGCCACCGGCAACGCCTTCTCCGAGAAGGTCGCGGCCCGCGCCCGCGCCGAGGGCTCGGGCTTCGTGGTCGTCTCGGCGGCGATCGAATCCGAGGTCGCCCAGCTCACCGACGAGGCCGAAAAGCGCGAATTCCTGGAGGCCCTGGGCCTTGAGGAAACCGGCCTGGCCCGCGTCATCCGCGCCGGCTACGGCCTGCTCGATCTGGTCACCTTCTTCACGGTGGGGCCAAAGGAGGCCCACGCCTGGACGGTGCGGCGCGGCGCCAAGGCGCCCCAGGCGGCCGGCGCCATCCACACCGATTTCGAACGCGGCTTCATCCGCGCCGAGACCATCGCCTGCGAGGACTTCGTCACCTGCGGCGGCGAAGCGGGCGCCAAGGAAACCGGCAAGATGCGGCTGGAAGGCAAGGAATACCTCGTCCAGGACGGCGACGTGTTCCACTTCCTGTTCAACGTTTAGGCACATCCGCGATCCGGAGAGAATTCCATGCGCGTCCTTCGTCTCGTCTCCCTGCTCGTCGCGATCGTCTGGACGGGCGGGGCCGCCGCCGCCGATCGCTTCGCTCCGGCCATCGTCTACAGCTTCGCCGGCAAGGACGACGGCGCCTTCAACAGCGCCGCGGCGTTGGGCGTGAAGCGCTTCGTCGAGCATTCGGGCGTCGAGGTGCGGGAGTACGAACGGGGCCTCACGGTCGACGACCTGAGCCAAGGGCTGGTCGCGGCGCTGGAGCGGGGCGCCGATCCGCTGATCGCCGTCGGCTTCGCCTACGCTCCGGCGATCGAGAAACTGGCCGCCGCGCATCCCGACCGCCACTTCGTGCTGATCGACGGCGACGTTGACCGGCCCAACGTGGTTTCGGTGCTGTTCCGCGAGGAGCAAGGCGCCTTCCTGGTCGGCCTTCTGGCCGCCAAGGCTTCGAAGACCGGCACGATCGGCTTTCTGGGTGGCATGGATATGCCGCTGATCCGGCGCTTCGAATGCGGCTTCCGCCTGGGGGCGCGCCACGCCGCGCCGAACGTCGCGGTGCTGGCCGATTATCACGGCGCGGACGGCAAGGGCTTCTCCGACCCGGCCTGGGGCCGGAGCGCGGCCTTGGCGCAATTCGACAAGGGCGCCGACGTGGTGTTCGCCGCCGCCGGCGGCTCGGGCCTGGGAAGCATCGAGGCCGCCCACGAGCGCGGCAAGCTGGCGATCGGCGTCGACACCAACCAGAACGGGGTGCGGCCCGGCACGGTGCTGACCTCGATGCTGAAGCGGGTCGACGTCGCCGTGTACCGGGAGCTGACCCAGTTGCGGCGCGGCGACTGGAAGGCGGGCCGCGAGATCCTGGGTCTGGCCGAGGAGGCGGTGGGCTGGGCGCTCGACCAACACAACGCCGCCCTGATCACCCCCGAGTGGCGGGCCGCGGCCGCCCGGGCGCAGTCGGACCTGATCGCGGGCACGATTTCGCTGACCGGACCCGAAGCCGACGCGGTCTGCCGCGCCAATTGATCGCGAGGTCGCCGGCCCGGCGGCCCGCGACCTTCAACCCGGCAGCAGGAAATGCAGCATCGTCCCGCCGCCCTGGGCGGGTTCGATCCACATGCGGCCGCCGTGCAGGCGCACGATCTTGCGGCACAGGGCCAAGCCGGGGGCTGGTTGGCTGCCGTCCGCGCCATGCACGAACACCCCGAACAGCCGGGTCGGGTCGAGGGGATCGACCGCCAGGGCGCGGCTGAGCAGGGTGACCCGCCAGCCGGCCGGGTCGCGCCCGGCCTCGATGCCGAAGTCGCGCGGCGCGCCGTGGCGGCCGAGCGATTCGAACAGATGCACGAAAAGCTGCTCGATCAGGCGGCGGTCGCCCCGCACGGTGGGCAGCGGCCGGCGCTCGACCTCGACCGGATCGTCAAGCCGCGCCAGGGCCGCGTCGAGCGCCGCGTCCAGGCACACCGGTTGCGAGCCGTCGCCCTGCTCGATGGCGAGATAACGCTGCATTTCGGTCAGTTGGCCCTTCATCCGAGCCACGCCGCCTTGAAGGTAGCGCACATAGTCCCGCGCCTCGTCATCGTCCTCGCGGGCGAAGCGGCGGGCGAGAAGCTGCGCGTAGGACAGGATATTGCGCAGCGGCTCTTGCAGATGATGCGCGGCCAGCCGCGCCATCTCGCGCAGTTCCTCGTTGGCGTGTTCGATGTCTTCGGCGCGCGACGCCAGCAGACGGGCGTCGCGCTCGCGGGCCACGATTTGGCGGCGCAGCAGGAAGGTCGCCGCGCCGGCCATCGCGGCCAGTACGGCGCCCAGCCCGAGATGGACCAGCGCCACATTCCGCCATTGCGCCATCACGTCGTCATAGGACGAGGCGATGCCGAGCACCACCCCATGCTTGGCGATCGCGCGATAACTCGACTGGCGCATCTTGCCATCGGTGGCCACCACCTGGAGATAGCGACCGCGCGGGGCGCGCTTCAGGTTCTCGAAAAGAGGGCCGTTGGCGTAGGTCTTGCCCAGCATCTCGGGTACGAAGGGCGCACGGGCCAGCGCCATGCCGTCGCTCAGGCGGAACAGCCCGACGGCGCCGTTCGGCTTGGCGCGCACCGATTCGTAAAGATCGACGATGGCGCGGATGTCAAGCATCAGCGACACCACCCCGGCGAAGGCGCCGTCCGGGCGATCGACGCGCAGGCTCATCGGCAGCACCCAGGTGCCGGTTATACGGCTGATGATCGGAGAGCCGAGATTGACCCCCCTCCCGCCATCGCGGGCGGCGATGAAATAGTCGCGGTCGGCCAACCGGACGCCCGCCGCGGGGACGTCGGGGTGGCTGAGCAGGGGCACCCCCTCGGCGTCCAGGTAGCGAATCCCGGCCACGGCGGGCGAGCCGGCGACCAAGTTTTCCAAGAACGGCCGCGCGGGCGCCGCGCCGTCGCGTTCGGTGACCAAGTCGCGCAGCAAGGCGAGCGTCTGGGCGGCCAGATCGAAATTGCCGTCGATATGCTGTTCCAGGCTTTCCGCCAGCTTGTCGTTGGTATCGGCTTGGAATCCGAGCATCGCCTCGCGGCTGTCATGCGCCATCCAAGAGAACATGCCCACGATCAACAAGACGACGGCGGCGCCGAAGGCGACCACCAGGTCGCTGGGTCTGATCGAGCGACGCGAGCCGGTGGTCATAAAAAATCCCGAGACGAGGCGGCGCCGCCCGCCGCGGTGCCGATCGCCGGAAGTGTGCCATCAATCGCCGGGTGCGCCAAGGCGCCTGCGCGCTGAACCCTCGGTCATGTAGGTGACCAGCCGCGGACCCGGCATCGAGCCGACGTCCAGGCGCTCGAAGCGGAACCCGGCCTCGGCGATCAGCTCGGCGATCGGCCGGTCGAGATGGCACCCGCCCGAGCAGCGGCGCCACAGCGGGGTGAGCCGGCGCTGCCACTCTTGGACGCCGGGTTCGGGGGCCAGCCCGTGCTCGACGAACAGCAGCCGGCCATCGGGCCGCAGCACCCGCAGCGCCTCGACCAAGGCGCGGCCGACATCGGGAATCGAGCACAGCGTCCAGGTCGTCACCACCGTGTCGACCGAGGCGTCGGGCAGCGGCAAGGACTCGGCCGAGGCTTGCAGCAGGGTCACCGGAAACGGCGCCGTCGCGGCCGCCCGCCGCGCCAGGGCGAGCAGCGGCGCCGAAGGCTCGACGCCGATCAGCCGCTCGACCGCCGCCGGGTAGAAGCCGACATTGAGGCCCGAGCCGATCCCCAGTTCCAGCACCACGCCACGCGCCGGCTCGAGCACGCGCTGGCGGAAGGGCGGCAGATGCCGGCTGCGCATCACCCGATGCAGCAGCCGGGGAAACAGCCACCCACCCCAAAAATTGGTCACCGTGGCGCCATGAATTCGAGGAACACCCCGCAGGCCTGGGCCGGCGCCACCCGCACCGTGCCCTCGGCGTCGCGGTGGTGGGGCACGCCATGCGCGGCCAAAGCGGCGGCGGCGCGGCCGGTGTCGGCGACCGTGATGGTCATCGCCACCATGGCCGGGGCTTGCGGCTCGGGTTCCAGATCGGCCTCGGGGTGAAGCTGGGTCAGGTCGTCGGGGCGGCACACCA
>JADFZP010000178.1 GCA_015232485.1 Alphaproteobacteria bacterium | reverse complement strand
ACGGCATAGGTGACCCGGTGCAGGGCCTTCCATCGCTTGCCGCCCAGCTTGTTGATCTGCGCGTTCCGCGATGTCCACGCCAGCGGAATCAACAGGCCGAACGCCGCCACGCCGAGCACGATGAACGGCCGCTCGACCACGTCGCCGATCATATCGTCAAGGTTGAAGGCCCATTCCAGGGCGACATAGGCGATAACGTGCAAGGCGGCGTAGAAGAAGGCGTATAGCCCGATCATCCGGCGATAGCGGGCCAACTGCTTGATGCCGGTCATCTCCTGCACCGGCCGCAGGGCCAGCGAGATCAGCAGAAAGGTGAAGGCCCAGTCGCCGAGATAGCGATTGATGAAACCCACCGGGGTTTCGGCCAGCGTATCGGAAACATAACCGCCGATCAGGCCGCGCCCCACCAGCCATATCACAGGCAGCGCCGAGGTCAGGAACACCAATGGCTTCCAGTCGACCTTGCGGCCACTCTTCATGTGGTGGTCGCTGGTCTCGTCGATGCCGTGGATCAGCAGCCAGCCGGCGAACAGGGTCACCAGCAGCTTGCCGGTTCCCATCAGGATGAACGGCGCGCGCGGCCCCACCGCGTCGAAATAATAGCCGCCGCTCTGCACCAGCAAGACGATGCCGGCGCCGCCGGTCAGATAGATCGCGCCCAGCATCGAACCCAGGATCGGCTTGGGCGAAATGTCGACGGTCAGCACCTTGAGGGCCACCGCGCTGCCGGCATGGCCGACCGCGATCAGCAGCAGGGGCGCGGCGATCAGCCAGTTGTACGGATTGACGAACAATCCGAGACCGAAATATCCCATGGCGGCCAGCGAGAGGCTGGCGCCGATGGCCGACATTCGGCTGTGCCGCTCGATGAACACCTTCCACAGCGGTACCGAGGCGATCAGGCCGGCCCCCAGCACGCCGATCATCACCGCGGCGTGCGAGGTGGCGGCCGCCCGCGTCACGCCCACCACGTCGGACAGCGAGATGCACCAGAGCGAAAAGAACAAGCTGACCACGATCAGGTCGGCGCGGGAATAGAAGGCGGCGGCGAAGGCCAATTGCATGCGCGGATCGGCCGACACCGTCGCCCAGACCTGACGCAACGGGTGGTCACCCTCGATGGGAGGCGGCGCGACCTCGACCAAGTGGCGCCGGGCCAGCAGCAGCCCGGCCGCGCCGATCGCCAGCGGCACCGTCAGAATGACGAACACGCCGACCGCCTGCGTGGCGATCTGCATGACCACCGCCGACAGCACGGTGCCGCCGAACACCATCATGAACACCACGTTGCGCAGAAGCCCGGGCCGGTTTTCGTAAGTCGACACGTCGCCGACCAGGGTGAGAAGCTGGAGTTGGACGGTGTCCGCCCCCGACGAGATCAGCACCCGCGTCACATAGAACAGCAAGAGCGCGCCGCCGCCCAGCATCAGACCCATCTCGACGCTGACCAGCGACAAGACCGCGCCGACCAGGATGGCCAGAAAGCCGCCGGCGATCACCGGCACCCGGCCGATGCGATCCGACATCATGCCGAACCAGCCGACGCACAGGATCGAGACGATCTCGGCCACCACCTGGATGTCGGCGTTGACCCTGCCCTCCTTCTCGAAGGCGATGCCGAAGATGCCGTCCAGCAGCAATGGCTGCACGGCCACCGCCAGCGTGGCGACCAGCCCGCCCGCCGCCGACAGGAGATAGATCAGATTCCATTGTCCGGGCGCGAAGGCGCGCGCCGGTCTAGCGCTCTTCGCCATCGCCTCCCCCGATTTCCCCCCACAGGCCGCGCAGATGATTGTCGCGCAGCGCGCAGACCTCGCCGGCCACCATGATCGACTTGGCGAACACCAGCGCGCCCTCGCCGCCCATCGGGTCGCGGGCCGCCGTGCCCTTGACGAACACGCCCGGCTGGAAATGGCATCCCCCGGCGGCGAGGAACCAGCGCGGCGCCAGATCGATCCAATAAGGCGGGTTGATGGCGTCGTCGACCAGCACGTACAGGTCGCCCCATTGCGACGCCTGGCCGCTACCGGCGATCTTGGCGACATGCCCCTGGAAGCGGAACGGCACCATGGCCTCGTGCGCCTCGGCCGGCGATCCGCCGCCCCGCTCCATCGCCACCGTCAGCGCATGCGGCAAAGCCGCCGTGCCGCGGCGATTGACGGTGGGAGGCGACGCGACCGTTCCGGTCTTGCCGCGGGGAATGATGGTGTGGCACTCGGCGCAAGGCAGGGCCTCGCGCCCGTCGCGATGCGGGGCGGGCGTGCCCTGCACGATCGGCAAGACGGCCGGCGACTGGCCCGGCAACGTCTTGCGCGGAACGACGATGTGGCAGCTCGAGCAGACCATCTTCTCGCGGCCGTCGACATGCGGAGACCGCGCGTCGGCCAGGATCGGCGGAGCCAAGCCGTAGGTGTGGTCCTCCCACGGGTTGCCGCGAAAGGTGGCGGTCACGAACAGGGCCAACCCGAAGACGATGCCCGCCGCCATGACCCATTGGGGCAGATCGGGATGAAGGCCGGGCAGCGGCCTCACCGACGCGCTCCGCGCCCGCGATGATGCCGCCTATGCCCCGACGTCACTCCCACTTGCGTCAATCGCGCGCCAACTCCTCGCGCAGCAGACCGTCGTCGCTGTCGTCGGACGCGCGGGCCGCCAAGCGGTCTTCGACAAAACGAAGGCCGGCGTCATAGGCGTATTTGCCGGCCACCCCGGCCACCACCGCCACGCCCAGCGACACCACCAGACCACCGCCCACCGCTCCGGCGGCCACCGCGCTCAACGCGGTCGCCAAGCCCGCGCCGGCGGTTTCCTTGGCCGTGTCGATGGCGGCGCCGCGCGCGTCCATCCGTCCCTCACGCACCAGATGCGCGTTCTTGGCCAGGGCGGCGGCGCCGCCCACAACGGCACCCAGCACACCGACCCCCGGCACCGATTTGGCCAGATAGGCCGCGAGCTGAAATGGCATCGTTCATCTCCTGACAAAATCCGGGGTGGAATTCGCCCACCCTCGCGGCCTGGACACTAGCCGAAATCGCGCCACCGTGCCAGCCGGAACGTCATGGCGGCCGGCCGTGCGACGCCGGGCCGAGCGTCGGCCGGCGATCGCCGATCTCGTTCACGCCGACGATCAGGGCGGCCAAGGCCAGAAGAATCCCGACCTTGATCAGCCCGTTGCGTGGCGTTCGCCCAGTCAGCGGCAACCGCCGGAATCGTCGGGGCGCTTGGCGCCTTTGCCGCAGCATCCGCCGCCGCAAGCCGCCGAGCCGGCGGGCGCGAACATCCGCATGACGTGGCGGACCACCACCGCCGCCGCCAACACGCCGACCGCGATCACGGCGGAAACATCCCACATCGTCTCCATCAAGGTCCCTCCCGTCAGATCACATGAAATAATTGCCGATCCGGCTGGCGGCCAGCGCCAGAATCCAGGCGAAGGCCATCGAATAGCCGACCGAGAACCCCGCCCAGCCCCAACTTCCCGACTCGCGTCCGATGATGGCGATGGTCGACAGGCAGGGGGCGTAAAGCAGCGTGAAGATCATGAAGGCGACGGCCGTCGAGGCGGTCATTTGCTGGCTAAGGAGTTCGGTCAGTCCTTCGGACTCCTCCTCCTGGGCGTAGATCACCGCATAGGTGGCGACCACCACCTCCTTGGCGACGAAGCCGGTCAGGATGGCCGCCGTGTCGCGCCAGGTGAAGCCCAAGGGCTCGAAGACCGGCGCGACCGTGATGGCGAAGCTGCCCAAATAGCTCTTCTCAAGCTTTTCCTGGGCTTGCGCGGCCTTCAGGGTGCGCAGCGCATCCTGGTCGCCGGTGCCTTCCGGCTGAGCTTCCACCTGGGCGATGGCGGTCTCGAAATCCTGCGAATAGACGATATCGCGGGGAAACTCCTGCAAGAACCAGATCACCACCGAGCCGACCAGGATGACGCCGGTGACCTTGACGACGAAGCCCTGGGCGCTGTCCCACATGTGATGCAGGATCGAGTGCAGGGTCGGCAGGCGATAGGGCGGCAATTCCATCACGAAGGCGTCGCCGCCGCTGCCCGGAATGATCCGGTTGAGGAGCACCGCCGACACCATGGCGGCGGCGATCGAGGCCATGTACATGGCGAACACCACGGTGCCGGCGATGTCGGCGAAGAACGCTCCCGCGAACAGGATGAACACCGGCAGGCGGGCCGAGCAGTTCATGAACGGCGCGATCAGCATGGCGATCAGGCGAGCCCGCTGGTTGGTGATGATGCGGGTGGCCATCACCGCCGGAACGTTGCAGCCGAAGCCGGCCACCATCGGAATCAAGGTGGTGCCGTGCAGACCGAAATGGTGCATCAGCCGGTCCATCAGGAAGCTGGCGCGGGCCAGATAGCCGGTGCCGCTGAGCACCGCCATGAAGAAGAACAAGATCACGATGTTGGGCAGGAACACGATGGTGCCCCCGACGCCGGCCAGGACCCCGTTGATGAGCAAATCCTTGAACATGCCCTCGGGCAGCGCCGCCGTGGCGTATTCGGTGACCATGTCGACGAGGGCACTGATCCAGTCGGTGGGAACCGCGCCCAGGCTGAAGGTGGATTCGAACATCACCCACAGGATGCCCAGCAGCAGCGGCAATCCCAGGGTGCGGTTCAGGAAGACGTCGTCCAGGATGCCGGTCAGCTTGAAGCCGGCGGTCGGATCGCCGACCCGCTGGCGCACCTCGCGCAATAGCCCGTGGGCGAAGGCGAAGCGCCCCGCCGCCAGCATGGTGGCCGGGTCCTCGTCGTGTTCGTGGGCGAGCGCCGCGCTTTCCCCCTGAATGAGAGTCAGCAGCGGGCCGTGATCGCTTTCGGCGCGGACCACCCGTTCGTCGCCCTCGAGCAGCTTGATCGCCAGCCAGCGCGACCGCATCGGAGTCAGTTCGTGCGGGTGCAACTGGTTCAGATGCTCGACGATGCGACCAATGCCGTCTTCCAAGTGGGCGTCGTAATGCAGGCGGGTCAGCGAGGACGTGGCGGGGCTTTGCACGGCGTCGACGATGGCGTCCAACAACTCGGGCACGCCCGCCTTCTTCAGGCCGCAGGTTTCCACCACCGGCGAATCCAACGCGGACGCCAGCATCCCGGTGTCGATTCGCACCCCGCCACGCCGAACCTCGTCGATCATGTTGAGGACGGTGACCCGCTTCAGGCCAAGCTCGATCAACTGCGTGGTGAGGAAAAGACCGCGGTCCAGCCGTCCCGCGTCGAGGACGTTGACGATCAGGTCCGGTTCCGTCTCGTGAAGATAGGTTCCGCCAGCCTGTTCCTCGAGGGATTGCGACGAGACCGAATAGATGCCCGGAACATCGACGATGCGAAGCGAGACGCCGCGATGGGTGATGTCGCGCGAGACGATCTCGGTGGTGACGCGCGCATAATTGGCGACGGCTTCCTTGGCTCCGGTCAACGCGTTGAACAAAGTGGTGGAGCCCGCGTTGGGGTTTCCCACCAATGCGACGACAACTGGAGAGGTCATGAATTCGGATTCCCGCTGGCGGATGATTATTTCAGGCTGACTTGGATATCGCGGGCCTCGGCGTTGCGCAGGCCCAGGCTGGTCCCCAGCAGATTGTAGATGCGCGGATCGCCCAGGGGCGCCGAGCGGTCGAGCGAAATGGTGGTGCCCGGCACGATCCCCAGCGAGGTCAGCCGGCGTTTGAAGACCCCGTCGTCACTGGCGATCTTGACGATTTCGGCATGCTGGTCGGGCTTCAGATCGGCAAGGGTGAGTTTGTCGCGCGTCGTCATCGCAGCCCCGCTATTAGGAATTGTTTGCACATAATCCTTAAGGGCATGGGGCTATGTCAATAGCGTAGCCGCGATGTGGTCATGCGGATTCCGGTGGGCTGGGATGAGATCGGATTGGATCGGCCAAGGACCCTGGTCAGGGTCGCCCGTCGGTATTCAGCGGGTCTCGGGCTTCGGCCGCACGTTGTAGCAGACCACGTCGATGACGTTGGCGCTGGCGCCGCCGCCGGCGACTTTCCATTTGCGGCCAACCCGCTCGAAGACGAAGCGGTCACGCTCGGTCAGGGGATGGGAATACAATTCCTCAAGCACCAGCACCTCGCCCGAGACCCCGACCGGCATCAGCCGGGCGCCCATCGAGACCGAGTTGGTGACGATTTCGTCATGCGCCTGACCGCTGGTGTCCATCTGGACGGTCGCGGCACCCCAATTGATGGCGACATAGGACTCGGTATGCATGTCGCGCAACATCGCGATGTACAGATTGCCGCAGCGCAACGCGTCGCTGGGATTCTTGAACCCGGCGAGCACGGCATTGCCGCTGATCGACATGGGCACCCGCACATCGGGACCGAAATAGTTCCGGTTGTACTGGACCAGAAGGTCCAGCAGCATCTTGCGTTCCAGCGGAGTCTTGCGGGCGATCTGATTGGAATAAAGGGCCAGAATGGCCATTTCCCACGTTTCGTAATTGCACAACTGGTCATTTGTGCCAGCGAAGGGATCGATGGCGGTCAAGTCGTCGGGCTCGGGCGCCGTCGGCTGTTCGGGCTCGGGCTCGGGTTCGGGTTCGGGCTCCTCGGCGAGGAACGCCTCTTCGAAATACGCCTCTTCCCGTTGCTCGGGTTGGGGCGGCGGTTCCTCGATCGCGTCGGCGACCGGTTCGATCGCCTCGACCCCCTCCTCGGCCGGTTCCCATGGTCCGAGCCCAGCGTCCGCGTCCCGCTCGGCCGGGACCGGATCGGCCTCGGCCGGGGTCTCCCAGGGATAACGCCGCGCGCCCGCGCCTTGCTCGGCGGCCGCCTCGGGCGGAGCCGGGTCGGCCTCGGCCGAGCCCTCCCAGGGGTAGCGCCGC
>JADFZP010000177.1:611-6864 GCA_015232485.1 Alphaproteobacteria bacterium | reverse complement strand
GCGGGTAGGGGAATGTCGGAAAGAAGGCGCGTCTGGCCCGGGGCTCCTTATCCCTTGGGGGCCACCTGGGATGGGCATGGCGTGAATTTCGCGCTGTTCTCGGCGCATGCCGAACGGGTCGAGCTGTGTCTGTTCGACCCGCGCGGCGGCCGCGAGATCGAGCGCATCTCGCTGCCCGAATACACCGACGAGGTTTGGCACGGCTATCTGCCCGACGCGCGACCGGGGCTTTTGTACGGCTATCGCGTGCATGGGCCTTACGATCCGGCGGCCGGCCATCGCTTCAACGCCTCGAAGCTGCTGATCGACCCTTACGCGCGCACCCTGACGGGGCCGTTCCGCTGGAGCGACACCCATTTCGGCTTCCGGGTCGGCGGGCCGCGCGTCGATCTGGCGATCGACCGCCGCGACAACGCGCGCTTCATGCCCAAATGCCAAGTGGTCGACACCGCCTTCACCTGGGGCCGCGACCGGCCGCCGGGCCACGCCTGGAGCGACGGCATCATCTACGAGGCCCATGTGCGCGGCATGACCATGCGCCATCCGGGGGTGCCCGAGCCGCTGCGCGGCACGCTGCTCGGCCTGGGCGAGCGGGCGGTGATCGACCATCTGGTGCGGCTGGGCGTCACGGCGATCCAGTTGTTGCCGATCCACGCGATGATCGACGAGCGCCATCTGGTCGAGCAGGGCCTGAGCAATTATTGGGGCTACAACTCGATCAACTTCTTCGCGATCGATGGGCGGTTCTGGACCGACTCGTCGCATGGCGACTTCAAGACCACGGTGCAGCGCCTGCACGAGGCGGGCATCGAGGTGTTCCTCGACGTGGTCTACAACCACACCGCCGAGGGCAACCATCTGGGGCCGACGCTGTCCTTCAAGGGCATCGACAACGCCTCGTATTACCGGCTGGTGCCGGGCGATCCACGCCATTACGAAAATTTCTCGGGCTGCGGCAACAGCGTCGACACCAGCCACCCGCGCGTCCTGCAAATGGTCATGGACTCGCTGCGCTACTGGGTCGAGGAGATGCATGTCGACGGCTTCCGCTTCGACCTCGCCGCCTCGTTGGGGCGCGAGGGCAAGGGCTTCGACCCGCATGGCGGCTTCTTCGACGCGATTCGCCAAGACCCGGTGCTGTCGCGCGTCAAGCTGATCGCCGAGCCCTGGGATCTTGGTCCCGACGGCTATCGCCTGGGTGGATTCCCGCCCGGCTGGTCGGAATGGAACGGCCGCTATCGCGACACGGTGCGGCGCTTCTGGAAAGGCGAGGGCGGGGTGATCGGCGATCTCGCCTCGCGGCTGACCGGCTCGTCCGACCTGTTCGAGTGGAGCGGGCGGCGCCCGTGGTCCAGCCTCAATTTCGTCACCGCCCATGACGGCTTCACCCTGCGCGATCTGGTCAGCTTCGAACGCAAGCGCAACGAGGCCAATCACGAGGGCAACCGCGACGGCTCGGACTCGAACCACTCATGGAATTGCGGCGTCGAGGGGCCGACCCTCGACCCCGACATCAACCGCCTGCGCCTTCAGCAGATGCGCAACCTGATCGCCACCTTGCTGCTGTCGCAGGGCGTGCCGATGATCATGGCGGGCGACGAGTTGTTCCGCACCCAGCACGGCAACAACAACGGCTACTGCCAGGACAACGAGCTGGGATGGATCGACTGGGCGAGCGCCGATCCGCGCTTCCTCGCCTTCGTGCGCACCGTCCTCAAATTGCGCCGCGAGCATCCGGTGTTCCGGCGCAAGGGCTTCTTCCGCGGCCGCGCCACCGCCGGCGCGCCGGTGCGCGATCTGTCCTGGGTCACCCCGAACGGCTCGGAGATGAGCCATCAGGACTGGACCCTGCCTTACGCCCGCACGCTGGGCTTCGTGCTGGGCGGCGAGGCGGGATTCTTCGACGAGGAAATGGGGCGCGAGGAGCGTGACGACACCTTCCTGGTCCTGCTCAACGCCTATCACGGCACCATCACCTGGACCATGCCTTCGGCGCTGGCGGCCGGCGGATGGCAGCTTCTGATAGACACCTCGGCCTATGACGGCCTGGGGCGTGGCGAATTCCTCCGACCCGGCGAACAATACCCTCTCCGCCCGCGTTCGATGGCTGTGCTCATCCGGCGCGACGCCGCGCCGAGCTACGTGCGCGATGGAGAGGGAGAGCGAGGATGAAACGAACGCACCGCATGCCGTTCGGCGCCGAGATTGGCCCGAATGGCGTTCGGTTCGCACTTTGGGCCCCCGACGCCGGCGCGGTCGAGCTTCTGATCGAAGGCGAGGCGCCCCAGCCCATGAACCCGGCCGAGGGCGGCTGGTTCCGCTTTGAGGCGCCCGAGGCGGCGGCCGGCGCGGCCTACCGCTTTCGCGTCGACGGCGGGCTGGCGGTGCCCGATCCGGCGTCGCGCGGCCAGCTCGACGACGTCCACGGCCCCAGCGTGGTGGTCGATGCCGGGGCCTTCGAATGGGAGGACCAGGCGTGGGGCGGCCGCCCCTGGGAAGAGGCGGTGTTCTACGAACTGCATGTCGGCGCGTTCACGCGCGACGGCACCTTCGAGGCGGCCATCGCGCGGCTCGACGAGCTGGTCGATCTGGGCGTCACCGCCGTCGAATTGATGCCGGTCGCCGATTTTCCCGGCCGGCGCGGCTGGGGCTATGACGGCGTGCTGCCCTTCGCCCCCGACCGCGCCTATGGCGCGCCCGACGACCTCAAGCGGCTGGTCCAGGCGGCGCACCAGCGCGGGCTGATGATCTTCCTTGACGTGGTTTACAATCATTTCGGCCCGGACGGGAATTACCTCAACGCCTATGCCAAGCGCTTCTTCACCGACCGCCACCACACGCCCTGGGGCGACGCGATCAACTTCGACGGGCCGGGCTGCGAGACGGTGCGCGACTTCTTCATTCACAACGCGCTGTACTGGCTGAACGAATACCATTTCGACGGCCTGCGCCTCGACGCCGTGCACGCCATCCTCGACGCGGGCGAGGTGCATTTCCTGGACGAGTTGGCGGCCCGCCTGCGCGCCGCGCTGGGGCGGGGGCGCCATGTCCATCTGGTGCTGGAGAACGACGACAACGCGGCCCGCTTCCTCGGCCCCGACCGCTTCGACGCGCAATGGAACGACGACGCCCATCACGTCCTGCACGCCCTGCTGACCGGCGAGGAGGGCGGGTATTACGAGGATTACCGCGACGACCGCGCCGAGCGCCTGGGTCGCGTGCTGACCGAGGGTTTCGACTACCAGGGCACGCCCTCGCCTCATCGCGGCGGGGCGCGGCGCGGCGAGGGCTCGGCCCATCTGCCGGCCACCGCCTTCGTGAATTTCCTGCAAAATCACGACCAGATCGGCAACCGCGCCCTGGGCGAGCGGATCGACCATCTGGCCGAGCCCGAGGCGTTGCGCGCCGCCACCGTCGTGCTGCTGCTGGCGCCCTCGCCGCCGCTGCTGTTCATGGGCCAGGAATGGGCGGCGGCCCAGCCATTCCTGTATTTTTGCGACTTCGCCGACGCCTTGGCCGACGCGGTGCGCGAGGGACGGCGGCGCGAATTCGCCACCTTCCCGGCGTTCCGCGACGCCAAGGCGCGCGAGCGGATTCCCGACCCCAACGGCGCCCTCACATTCGAGACATGCAAGCTCAACTGGGCGGATCGAAACGTCGAACCGCATCGCGCGTGGCTTTCCTTCCATAAGCAATTGCTGTATCTCCGAAGGACGGAGATCGTTCCGCGCCTCGAAGGCATCGCGGCGGGCGGCGAGACGCGCGCCATCGGACCACACGCGGTGGTGGCGGCGTGGCGTCTGGGAGACGGGTGCCGATTGAGGCTCAGGGCCAATCTGGGCGCCGCTCCGGCGGCGGACGCGGGCGCCTCGGTCGGGCGGCGCCTATTCGCCACCGGACAGATTCCAGGCGAGATCCTGCCGCCTTGGTATGCGGAGTGGACCATCGAGGGGGAGAACGCATGACGGCTGCGACCGATCTCGACCGGCTGGCCGCCCTGGCCGGCATCGAGGAAGGCTGGTGGGATTTTTTCGGCGAGTACCGCCCGGTCTCGCCCGACACCAAGCGCGCGTTTCTCGAAGCCATGGGTTTCGCGGTGGCCGACGACCGCGAGGTGGCGGGCAGCCTGCGCGAATTCGAGGAACGCCCCTGGCGCCGCCCGCTCGAGCCGGTGGCGCTGTGGCGCGAAGCCTGCGGCAACCCCGAGATCGCCATCACCCTGCCGGCGCATCGCGACGACCAGCCGGTCGCCTGGAGGCTGGAAGAGGAGATCGGCGCCGCCCATGGCGGCGGCCTGATCCCCGGCGAACTGCCCGTCGCGTCCGAGTGGGTCTTGGACGGCGAGCCGGTCCGGCGCCGGACCTTCCGCCTGCCCGGCTCCCTGTCGCCCGGCATCCACCGCTTCCTGCTGCCCGAACTCGCGGCTTCGACCACCCTGATCGTGGTGCCCGACCAAGCCTGGTGCCCGCCCGAATTGGAGCGGGGCCGCAAGCTGTGGGGCATCGCCACCCAGACCTACGCCTTGCGCGGCGAGCGCGATTGGGGCATCGGCGATTTCGGCGCCCTGGCCGAATTGTGCCGGCTGGCCGGCGAGGCGGGGGCCTCGGCGGTCGGCATCAATCCGCTGCACGCGCTGTTCCCCTCGCTGCCCAAACGCTTCAGCCCCTATTCCCCGTCGAGCCGCCTGTTCGTGACGATCACCGGACTCGACGTCGAGGCGATCGCCGATTTCGCCGAATGCGCGGCGGCCCGCCGCATGGTGGCGGGCAAGGCGTTCCGCGCCAAGCTGGCCGGGCTGCGCGCCGACCCGCAGGTCGATTACCCGGCCGTGATGGCGCTGAAGATGCCGGTGCTCGCCCTGCTTTACGCCCACTTCCGCGCCCACGGCGACGGGCGGGCGGCGGCGTTCCATCAATTCCAGGTCCAAGGCGGCCGCGCCGCCGAGATGTTCGCCACCTTCCAGGCCTTGCAGGAGCATTTCCTGGCGGCCGATCCGCCGGCCTCGTATTGGCGCCACTGGCCGGAAGAGTTCCGCCACCCCGATTCCCCCGCCGTGATCGATTGGGCGGGCGCCCATCGCGAGCGGGTCGAATTCTTC
The DNA here is from genome assembly GCA_015232485.1 of Alphaproteobacteria bacterium. Taxonomy (GTDB): domain Bacteria; phylum Pseudomonadota; class Alphaproteobacteria; order Rhodospirillales; family Magnetospirillaceae; genus JADFZP01. Next base: position 1,766 of record JADFZP010000177.1, on the reverse strand, counting down.
TGGTGGCTGCAATGGCAGGCCGAGCTGCAGTTGGGCGTGGTCGCCGAAACCTGCCGCGCCGCCGGCATGCCGATCGGGCTTTACCGCGACCTTGGCGTGGGCATCGCGGATGACGGGGCCGAGGCGTGGGCGCGCCAGGACCTGCTGTCGCTGGGCGTCTCGGTCGGCGCGCCTCCCGATCCCTTGAACCTGCTGGGCCAGGATTGGGGGCTGGCGCCCTTCAACCCGGTGGCCCTGCGCGAGGCCGCCTATCGGCCGTTCCTCGACGTGCTGGCCGCCAATATGCGCCATGCCGGCGCCCTTCGGCTCGACCACGCCATGCTGTTGCAGCGCCTGTACTGGGTGCCGCGCGGGGCCAAGGCCGATCAGGGGGCCTATGTCCGCTATCCGGTCGACGATCTGTTCGGGCTGGTGGCGCTGATGAGCCGCCGCCAGCGCTGTCTGGTGATCGGCGAGGATCTGGGCACCGTGCCCGAGGGCTTCCGCGAGCGGATGTTCGATCGCGGGCTGCTGGCCTATCGCCTGCTGGTCTTCGAGCGCGACCGCGACGGCGAGTTCCTGCCGCCCGACCAGTTGACCGAACAGGCCGTGGTGCAGGTGGGCACCCACGACCTGCCGTCGCTGCGCGCTTGGTGGATGGGCAGCGATCTCGATCTGCGCGAGCGCCTGTCCTTGTTCCCGCGCCCCGAGATGGTCGCCGCCGAGCGCGCCGGGCGGGGCCGCGACCGCGAGCGGCTGGTGGCGGCGCTGGCCCGAGTCGGGTTGCTGCCGGGCAACTTCCCCACCCAGTCGGCGCTGTCCGACGACGAGGCGGGTCGGCTCGCCATGGCGGTTCACGACTATGTGGGCGGCTCGGCGTCGCGCCTGATGCTGGTGCAGATCGAGGACGTGCTGGGGCTCGCCTTGCAGATGAACCTGCCCGGCACCTGCGACGAGCACCCGAACTGGCGCAGCCGGCTGCCCGTGCCGGTCGCCACGGCGATGGCCGATGGCCGCATGCGCGAACTGGCGCGCCGTCTGGCGGTCGGGCGGGGGCGGGGCGGCTGAAGGCGATCATGGCTCCGCCCCTCGTCCCGCGCGCCACTTATCGGTTGCAGCTCAACGCCGATTTCGGTTTCGCCGAGGCCGAGGCGCTGGTGCCCTATCTGGCGCGGC
>JADFZP010000177.1:0-532 GCA_015232485.1 Alphaproteobacteria bacterium | reverse complement strand
GCGACCGGGCCTCGTTCGACAGCCTGTCGGCGGCGCTGGCCCGCCACGACATGGGGCTGGTGCTCGACGTGGTGCCCAACCACATGGGGGTCGGCGGCCACGACAACGCGTGGTGGCTGGACGTGCTGGAATGGGGCGAGGATTCGCCCTACGCCGCCTTCTTCGACATCGACTGGCAGCCGGCGCGGCGCGAATTGCGGGGCAAGCTGCTGCTGCCCTTCCTGGGCGATCATTACGGGGCGGTGCTGGAGCGCGGCGAGTTGAAGCCGGTCTACGACCGCGCCGAGGGCTCGATCGGCATCTGGTATTGGGAGCACCGCCTGCCGGTGGCGCCCACCCATTACGCCCGCCTGCTGGCCCCCGCCGCCGAGGCGATCGGCGAGACCACCATGGAGCTGGCGCGCGGCATGGCCGGCACCCGCTCGCCAAGCGCCCGCCGCCAAGCCGCCTTGGAGATGAAGGCCGCGCTCGCCGCCCGTCCCGAACTGGGCGACGCGATCGACGCGGCGCTTGGCCGGTTGACCGGCGATCC
>JADFZP010000176.1 GCA_015232485.1 Alphaproteobacteria bacterium | reverse complement strand
CGGCGGTCGCCCCGCCGGCCGAACCAGCGGCCCTGGCGCAACCATCCGCCCCCGAACCGGCCCAGCCCGAGCCCGAGGCGACGCCGACCGTGCGGCATCGCCCGCGCTCGCCGAACTTCCCCGAGCCATCGGCGGATGACCAAACCGCCAGCGCCGCCTCCGCGCGCTGATCGAGGACGAGGGCCGCCTTCGGGGCGGCCGTGCAAGGGACACCATGAAAGGCCAGCAGGACATCAACGAGGCGACGCCCCAGGCTCCCGCCCCCACTCCGGCCGAGAATGACGCGGCCCAGGACGAGGCCGAAAAGAAGGACCCGCACACCGGGCTGCGCTGCCTGGTGCTGGTGGCGCGCCATCGCGGCGTCGAGATGTCGGAACAGCGGCTGATGCACGATTACGGCATCGGCGACGAGGCGCCCTCGCGCCCCCTGCTGCTGCGCATGGCCAAGGACCTCAACCTGCGCGCCAAATACGGCAAGCTCGCCTGGAAGGACCTGGCCAAGCTGGGCGAGGCCTATCCGGTGGTCGCCGCCCTGCGCAACGGCAATTGGGTCGTGCTGGGCGGCTGGCGTCAAGGCGACCAGACCGTGGCGGTGTTCGACCCGCTGGCCGACAGCCCCGAGATGCTGTTCCTGACCAAGGACCAGTTCATGGGCGCCTGGGACGGCACGGTGATGTTCATGAAGCGGGGGCGAACCGCCGAGGACCCCAACCGCAAATTCGACATCACCTGGTTCATTCCCGAGATCATGCGCCAGAAGCGCCTGTTCATCGACATCGGCATCGTCGTGCTGGTCATGCACTTCCTGTCGCTTTTGATGCCGGTGTTCTTCCAGCTGATCATCGACAAGGTGCTGCACCACCAAAGCTATTCGACGCTGTACGTGCTGGTCGGCGGCATCGCCGGGGTGGTGCTGTTCGAGGCGCTGTTCGGCGCCATGCGCACCTATCTGACGCTGTACGCCACCAACAAGATCGACATCCGCGTCAACGACAAGATCTTCCACAAGCTGCTCAGCCTGCCGATCGACTTCTTCGAACGCTCCTCGACCGGCATCTTGATCAAGCACATGCAGCAGGCCGCCAGCATCCGGCAGTTCCTGACCGGCTCACTGTTCACGACCATGCTCGACACCACCATGCTGTGCGTGGCGATCCCGATGCTGCTGCTGTATTCGGTGCCGCTGACCGGTCTGGTGCTGGTCTTCACCTTCCTGATCGCGGCGGTGATCTTTGGCATCCTGAAGCCCTTCCGCCGCCGGCTCGAAGAGCTTTACGCCGCCGACGGCGCGCGCCAAGCCCTGCTGGTCGAAACCATCCAGGGCATGCGCACCGTGAAGTCGCTGGCCCTCGAGCCGCATCAGCGGCGCGAATGGAACGACCGCTCGGCCTTGACCGTGGCGCAGACCTTCCGGGTCGGCAAGATGTCGCTGGCCGCCATGTCGGTGGTCGAAGTGTTGTCCAAGGGCATGCCGGTGGCGGTGATCGCGATCGGCACCCAGTCGGTGTTCGACGGCACCATGACGGTTGGCGCGCTGATCGCCTTCAACATGCTGTCGGGCCGGGTGGTCCAGCCGCTGGTCTCGATCGTCGGCTTGGTCCACGCCTATCAGCAGGTGTCGATCGCGGTGCAGATGCTGGGCACCATCATGAACCAAAAGCCCGAGCGCGGCGGCATCGGCCTGCGTCCCCAGCTTCGCGGCAAGGTGAGTTTCGAGGGCGTGACCTTCCGCTACACCAACGAGGGCGCGCCCGCCCTGAACGACGTGTCGTTCGAGATCGGCCAGGGCACCATCTTCGGGCTGGTCGGGCGTTCGGGCTCGGGCAAGACCACGGTCACCCGCATGATCCAGGGCCTCTACACGCCCCAGGAGGGCGTGCTGCGGGTCGACGGCTACGACATGCGCGAGATCGATCTGGTGCATCTGCGCTCGCATATCGGCGTGGTGCTGCAAGACAACTTCCTGTTCCGCGGCACGGTGCGCGAGAACATCGCCTCGGCGCGGCCCGACTGCTCGATCGCCGAGGTGGTCGAGGCGGCCCGCATGGCCGGCGCCGACGAGTTCATCGAACGCCTGCCGCGCGGCTTCGAAACCATGCTGGAAGAGAACGCCGCCAACCTGTCGGGCGGCCAGAAGCAGCGTCTGGCCATCGCCCGCGCCCTGATCACCCAGCCGCGCATCCTGATCCTGGACGAGGCGACCAGCGCGCTCGACCCGGAAAGCGAGGCCATCGTCCAGCGCAACCTGAAGCGCATCGCCCATGGCCGGACGCTGATCATCGTCTCGCACCGCCTGTCCACCCTGGTCGAGTCCGACGCCATCATGGTGATGGAGCGCGGCCGCATCGAGGCGGTCGGCAAACACCACGAACTGCTCGCCCGCAGCCTGGTCTACCGCACCCTGTGGAACCAGCAGACCAGACACATCACCTGAGGCCATGACCCACCAGCCCCCTCCCCAGGACCCGAACCAGGACCAGACCGAGGCCCCCAAGGCCCCCGAGCTGAGACTGGCCGCCCCCAACGACGGGCCGGACAACGAGCTGCCGCCCGGCGTGTTCGCCTCGTGGAAGGCCAAGCGGGCCGACCGCGCGACCTCGCGCAAGAATCGCTTCATCGAGGAGATGGTCACCGAGTTCCAGTCGGACGCGGTCGAGATCGAGCAAGGGCCGCCGCCCCGCATCGCCCTGATGACCACCTATGGATTGCTGGGGCTGTTCACGGTGGCGGTGACCTGGGCCTCGTTCGCCCATGTCGACAAGATCGTCTCGGCGCGCGGCCAGTTGGTGCCGACCACGCCGCAGATCGTCATGCAGCCCTTCGAGACCTCGGTGATCAAGGCGGTCAACGTCCGCGCCGGCGACATCGTGCGCAAGGGCGACGTGCTGGCCATCCTGGACGCCACCTTCGTCGGCTCGGATTACGCCCAGTTGCAAAGCCAGCGCGACAGCTTCAAGGCCCAGAAGGACCGGCTCGACGCCGAACTGGCCAAGCGCGACTACGCGCCGGGGGCCGTCCCCACGGCGGACGAGATCCTTCAGGACGCCATCTGGCGCCAGCGCCGCACCACCTACAACTCCCGCATCGAGGACCTGGATCAGCAAAGCGCCGAAAGCCGCGCCAGCTTGGCCACCCTGAAGCGCGACATCGATTTGCTGGGCGATCGCCTGCGAGTGATCGAGGAGATCGAGGGCATGCGCCGCGATCTCGAGAAAAGCTCGGTCGGCTCGAAGCTCAACGTGCTGGTGGCGCGCAGCGACAGCCTGTCGGTGCGCCGCGAGATGGAGCACACCCGCAACACCATGCTGCAAGAGCAGCACCGCCAGAACGCGCTCAAGGCGCAGCGCGAGACCTTCGAGAGCGAGTGGCGCCAAAAGGCCACCGAGGAACTGATCGACGTCACCCGCAAATTCGAAAACGTCGTCGAGCAGCTTCAAAAGGCCGAACGCCGCCGCGAACTGGTCAATCTGACGGCGCCCGAGGACGCGGTCGTGTTGCAGGTCGCCCAACGCTCGGTCGGCTCGATCCAGCAGGCCGCCGAGGCGCTGGTCACCATGGTCCCGCTCAACGCCGAGCTGGAGGCCGAGGTGCGCATCGCGCCCGACGACGTCGGCCTGCTGAAGACCGGCCTTCCCGCCAAGATCAAGCTGGACGCCTTCCCCTTCCAGAAGCACGGCACCCTGGAAGGCGAGTTGCGCACCATCTCGGAAAACACCTTCACCACCGACAACCGGCCGGACAGCCCCAGCCATTACAAGGCGCTGCTGCACCTGACCACGTTCGACCTGCGCAACGTGCCCGAGGGTCAGCGCTTCCTGCCCGGCATGACGCTGGTCGGCGAGATCAAGCTGGGCACCCGCTCGGTGATCTCGTACTTCCTCTATCCCTTGATCCGCACCTTCGACGAGAGCCTGCGCGAGCCGTGAGTGGGGCGCCTTCGGTCCTGGTGGTCGGCGGCGCCGGCTATGTCGGCGGCCAGACCTGCAAGGCGCTGGCTTCGGCCGGCTTCGCTCCGGTGGTCTATGACGACCTGTCGAACGGCCACGACTGGGCGGTTCGCTGGGGTCCGTTTGAGCGGGGCGATCTGCGCGACGAGGCCCGGCTGGTCGCGGTGATCGAGCGCCACCGGCCCGTCGCCGTGGTCCATTTCGCCGCCCTGATCGAGGCCGGAATTTCGGTGGTCGATCCGGCCCGCTTCTACGACATCAACGTCGCCGGCACCTTGGCCCTGCTGAACGCGATGCGGCGCACGGGCCTCGCCCGGCTGGTGTTTTCGTCCACGGCGGCGGTTTATGGCGCGCCGCGCGAACTGCCGATCCCCGAAAGCCATCCCCTCGCCCCGGTCAACCCTTACGGCCGCACCAAGCTGGCCGTCGAGTGGATGCTGGGCGACTTCGCCCGCGCCTATGGCATCGGCTGGGTGGCGTTGCGCTATTTCAACGCGGCCGGCGCCGACCCGGACGGCGAGATCGGCGAGGCGCACGATCCCGAGACCCACCTGATCCCGCTGGCGCTCGACGCCGCCGCCGGCCGGCGGCCCGAGATCGCGGTGTTCGGCTCGGATTATCCGACCCCCGATGGAACCTGCGTGCGCGACTACGTCCATGTCGCCGATCTGGCCTCGGCGCATCTGCTGGCGCTGGCGCATCTGGATCGCGGCGGCGCCAGCGGCGCCTATAACCTGGGCAACGGCGCGGGCTTCTCGGTCGCCCAGGTGATCGAGGCCGCCGGCCGGGTGGTCGGCCGTCCGGTACCCACCCGCATGGCGCCGCGCCGCGTGGGCGACCCGCCCCGCCTGGTCAGTGATTCGAGCCGCGCCCGCGCCGAACTGGGCTGGCGTCCGGCCCGGCCCGATCTCGATGTGATGATCGCCGACGCTTGGCGCTGGCATCGCAAGCGTTTCGGCGTCTGACGGAGCCCGAGCGCACCGACTTGGACCGGCTGCCACGTGGATGCCCGCGTCAAGCGTCGTCAAGCGCGGGCATGATGGCGAAGTGGTGGCTCGGTGGCCAGACTGGCTCGCATGATCAACGTCCGCACCATCTCCGCCATTTGCATGAATACCTGACAGTGGGGGCCTCGGGCGTCCGCGTCCGAGACCAGAAGGCGGACCACGGGGAGCAAGCCCAAGGCGAGAGGTGTTCCGCCGCGCTCAAGGGCTGGAAGCAAGGACCGAAATGCCGTGACGCCGCAGGCCGAGAAGTCTTCCCGGCGCCACGCCGGGGGATGATAGGCGTGGACGGCCGGGGTTGGCTCGATCATGGCCAGCGGAACGCCTTCGACCAGAAGGCGCAGCGGCAGCCAGTAATCCCACCAGGTCATCCCCAGGCAGAGCCCGGACCCTTGTAGGGTCGAGATCAAATGGGCTGGGAACATGATGAGATCGTAGCCATCGTCATACGTCATCCGGTGGCCGCCGTCCTCGTCGACGCGGTGCGCAAGCCGCATGCCTTCGAAGTCCGATCGCAGCAGTTCGCGCAGTGGCCCGTCGGTCTCCTCGAGGACAATGTCCGAATTCAATATCCCCGTGGTCGGGCTGCCCGATGCCCGCAAGGCGGCCAGCAGGTCGTCAATAGGCACGAGCGGGCGGTCGAAAGCGCCCTCGGACTGGCTGACCAGAAACTCGATTTGGGGGAAAAGGGGCTTAAGAAAAGCGGCCTCGGCGGCCGTGTTGACCGACAAGACCCGAATACCCGGCCGCAACCAACTGGCAACCGCCCGTCGCTGGACGTCCAGGCGGTGGGGAGCCAGCGAGGTCGCCAGGGTCACCGGCTCTGGTCCGGCGGGTGGTGGGGCGGCAAGTCCCCCCGCCGCCAGCACGGTCATGCTTTTGTGCCGTTGACCGTCCAGGCTTAGTCGTGCGGCGACGGTGTCGGCCAGCGGAGCCCCGTCGCCCTCGACGAGCGCCAGCAGCCCCTTGATCGCGCCCAGCACGACGGCGGCTGGCGACGCGCACCGCTCACCGGCCAATTCCGGGGCGAACCGCTCCGCCAGATTGGCGGCCTCGTGGTCCCGTCCGAGGATGAAGGCCGAGACCATGGCGGCCCAAATGATGTCCGGTTCGGGGGACCAGGGCCAGCGGGGGCGGCCGAATAGGGCCAACCCCTCGGACCATCGGCGTCGCTTCAGCATCAGCCTGGCCAAGCCCGCCCAGCCCGGGATATGGGTGGGGCTCAGTGAAAGAGCATGTTTGTACAGTTGTTCGGCGGCGTCGGGGTCATGACAGTTCACGGCCGTATCGGCCAGGAACAGGGTGAAACCCTGGTCGCGCGTGTAATGCTTCTGAACGGAAAGCAGTGCCGACCGAGCCTCGTGCCAACGCATGAGACGGGCCAGACACACTCCCTTCAGATAGCCATGCAATGGCGGCGCGGCATCCTCGGACCCGACCCGATCCAAGATCGTCAGCGCTTCGTTGGCTCTGCCCTCGCGGACCAACCGTAGCGCTTCTTCCAATGTTTGACGAACCAGCATGCTGTTCGGTCCGAGATGGAGCGTAGCTTGGCATGCTACCGACAAACCGGGGCTCGCGCCCCTTTCTCCACCGCTTGGCTGAAAATTCGCCTCGCCCGCGGTCGTCGTGGGCCGTTTCGGCGGGCGATTTCCCGTTTCGAGGTAGACTCCGCGCGCCGATTTCACAGCCCCGCCGCCTTGGTGAGATTGACCCTGAAGCGATCGCGCCGACGCTGGTAGCGCCGGGTCATCTCGGCGGTGGCGTGGCCGAGATGGGCCTGGACGTGGCGTTCCTCGACCTCGGCCGAACTGGCCAGCCCGGCGCGCAGCGAGTGGCCCGCGAACAGCGTTCGGCGGCGCCCCTCGGGCAGGTCGCCGCGCAGTCCGGCGGCGAGCGCCAACTGCGCCACCAGCCGGGC
>JADFZP010000175.1 GCA_015232485.1 Alphaproteobacteria bacterium | reverse complement strand
GGCGCGGTGGCGGGCAGGCCGGGCATCAGCCGCTGGACCACCGCGAGCCGGCTGCCGCTCCACATCTCGTCGCCCAATCCGCCGCGCTGGAGATCAAGCAGCCCGGCCGCCGCCGGGTCGAGCGGCTTCAACGCGTCGATCCGGATGCCGCCGCCGCCCGTCGATGGGGCGGGCGGCTCGATCCTGGGCGGCGGAGCGGCGTCCAACGAATCGAACGGCGCGGTGGGGGTCAGCGGCGCCTGCGAGCGCGGCGTCAGCGAAATGGGCGCCTCGGCCCTTGCGAACCCGGCCGCGCCGGCCATTCCGGCGGCGGCGATCAGGGCCCAGACCGCGCGCTTAACGCGGGAAGCGTTCATCGGCGATCACCTTCTCGACCTTCGCGCTGGGCGGCGGCGGGTCGAACGTCGCCACGAACACGCCGGCGCCAAGCAGCAGCAGCCCGGCCAATGCGAGAAACAAGCGCGACATCAGTCTCATCGACGTGAAAACCCCGTTCGGATGGTTGGAAACGGTCATGCGGCGGACGGCGCCACGCGACGGCAAAGCGCCCTCACCTTCGCCGCTGGTTTATGCTAGGTTTCGATCGTGGCGATTAGGTGGCAGTCTATTGGTCCGGCGGGTGGGTTGCAATCGTGTCCGATGAGCGCAAAGGGTGGAGCGGCAAGACCATAGCCATGGTCGGGCTTATGGGTGCCGGCAAAAGCTGCATCGGCCGCCGTTTGGCCGCCCGTTTCGATCTACCGTTCAAGGACGCCGACACCGAGATCGAGACCGCCGCCGGCTGTTCGGTGTCCGAGATTTTCACCCGCTTCGGCGAGGCCGCCTTTCGCGACGGCGAGCGCAAGGTGATCGCCCGCCTGCTGGACGAGCCGCCGATCGTGTTGGCGCTGGGCGGCGGCGCCTTCATCGATCCCGAAACCCGCGACCGCCTGCGCCAGCGCGCCGTCACGGTCTGGCTGCGGGCCGATCTCGACCTGTTGGTCAAACGCACCGCCGGCCGCGATCATCGCCCCTTGTTGAAACAGGGCGAGGCGCGCGACATTCTGAAGAAGCTGATGGACCAGAGATACCCCGTGTACGCCGAAGCCGACGTCGTCGTCGATTCGCGCGACGAAGCCCCCGAAGTCACCGTCGAGGCGGTGATCGCCGCGTTGGGAGCGCATCCATGACCGACACCTTGCGCGTCGAACTGAACGATCGCGCCTACGACATCCTGGTGGGCGAGGGCCTGCTGGAGCGGGCCGGCCCCCTGATCGCCCCCGTCCTGCGCGCCAAGCGCGTGTTCGTGGTCACCGACGAGACGGTGGCCGGCCTGCATCTCGGCCGGCTGGAGGCGTCGCTGGCCGAGGCCGGAATCGCCCAGGCCAAGACGGTGCTGCCGGCCGGCGAGCAGACCAAAAGCTTCGCCCGGCTCGAATCGCTGCTCGATTCCATGCTCGACGCGCGTTGCGAGCGCGGCACCACCATCGTCGCGCTGGGCGGCGGGGTGATCGGCGATCTGGCCGGCTTCGCCGCGGCGATCCTGTTGCGCGGGGTCGATTTCGTGCAGGTGCCGACCACGCTGCTGGCCCAGGTCGACAGTTCGGTGGGCGGCAAGACCGGCATCAACACGCGCCAGGGCAAGAATCTGGTGGGCAGCTTCCACCAGCCCCGCCTGGTGCTGGCCGACACCACCACCCTGGACACCTTGCCGCGCCGCGAAGTGGCGGCCGGCTATGCCGAGGTGCTGAAATACGGGCTGATCGACGATCCCCTCCTGTTCGCTTGGCTCGAGGCGAATGGCCGCGCGGTGATCGACGGCGAGCCCGCCGCGCGGCGTTACGCGGTGCTGGCCTCGTGCCGCGCCAAGGCCCGCGTGGTCGCCGCCGACGAGCGCGAGGGGGGCTTGCGCGCCCTGCTCAATCTGGGCCACACCTTCGGCCACGCGCTCGAGGCCGAAACCGGCTACGGCCCCGAATTGCTGCATGGCGAGGCGGTGGCGATCGGCATGGTGATGGCCTTCGACCTGTCGGTCTCGCTGGGCCTGTGCCCGGCCGAGGACGCCCTGCGGCTGCGCCGCCACCTCGATTCGGTCGGCTTGCCGTCGCGGCCGCCGCCGGGCCGCGTCTGGCCGGCCGAACGGCTGCTCGCCCATATGGCCAGCGACAAGAAGATGGCCGAGGGCCGCGTCACCTTCGTCACCGCCCGGGGGATCGGGCGATCGTTCCTGAACCGCGAGGTGCCACCCGACGCGGTGCGCGCCGTTTTGGAAAGAGCCTGCGCCACGCCATGATCGCCACGCTCGCCGCCATTCTGGTGCTGCTGCTGCTGTCGGCCTTCTTTTCATCCTCGGAGACCGCGCTGACCGCCGCCTCGAAGCCGCTGATGACGCAGCTCGAGCAGGACGGCAACTTGAAGGCGGCCACGGTGTGCCGCTTGCAGGAACGGCGCGAGCGCGTGCTGGGCGCCATTCTGCTGGGCAACAATCTGGTCAACATCCTGGCCTCGGCCTTGGCCACCAGCCTGCTGATCGCCGCCTTCGGCGAGGCCGGCGTCGCCTACGCCACGGCGGGCATGACGATCGTCGTGGTGATCTTCGGCGAAATCCTGCCCAAGACCTACGCCATCCACCGCGCCAACGACCTGTCGCTGGCGGTGGCGCGGCCGGTGGCGTGGCTGGTCGTCCTGCTGGCCCCCGTCACCCACGCCCTGCACATGGTGGTTCAGGGCACCATGAAGCTGTTCGGGGTGCGCTTCGACACCGAGCGCAATCTGGGCACCGCGCTGGCCGAACTGCGCGGCGCCATCGAGATGCACGACAGCGAGACGGTGCGCCACGAGCGCGCCATGCTGCGCTCGATCCTCGACCTCAACGAGGTCGAGGTGGCCGAGATCATGACCCACCGGCGCAACGTCGCGACCATCGACGCCGGCCGCCCGGCCGACGAGATCGTCGAGGAGGTGCTGAACAGCCCCTATACCCGGCTGCCGCTGTGGCGCGACGATCCCGACAACATCGTCGGCGTGCTGCACGCCAAGGCGCTGCTGCGGGCGTTGCGCGCCCATCCCGGCGAGGTGCGCGACATGGATGTGGGCGGCTTGGCGTCGGCGCCCTGGTTCATTCCCGACACCACGCCGCTGATCGCCCAGCTTCAGGCCTTCCGGGCGCGGCGCGAGCACTTCGCGCTGGTGGTCGACGAATACGGCTCGCTGATGGGCGTGGTGACGCTGGAAGACATCCTCGAAGAGATCGTCGGCGAGATTTCCGACGAGTTGGACATCGCCGTGTCGCGCGCCCGCCAGCAGCCCGACGGCTCGATCGTGGTCGAGGGCATGGTCACCATCCGCGACCTCAACCGGGAATTCGACTGGCGCCTGCCCGACGACGAGGCCGCCACCATCGCCGGCCTGGTGCTGCACGAAAGCCGCCTGATCCCCGAGGTCGGGCAAAGCTTCCTGTTCCACGGCTTCCGCTTCGAGGTGATCCGCCGGCACCGCAACCAGTTGACCGCCATCCGCATCGTGCCGCCGGCCGGCGGCGACGACGAGGATTGACCGCGCGGCGGCGCTTGCCTACCTTGCCGCGATGCCTCTTTCCCCCCCGGCCCCGCGCGAGGCCCTGCATCGTCGCACCGTCGAGTGCCGTGGATTCCGTCGCGAGGACGGTCTGTGGGACATCGAGGGCCATCTGATCGACACCAAAAGCTACGACTTCCCCAATCAGGATCGTGGCGGCACCCTGAAGGCCGGCGAGCCGATCCACGAGATGTGGGTTCGCCTGACCATCGACGTCGATTTCATGATCCATCACGCCGAGGCGGTCACCGACTGGGGGCCGTTCACCATCTGCGGCGACGTCGCGCCCGACTTCGCCAAGCTGGCCGGCCACCGCATCGGCGGCGGCTTTCTGGGCATGGTCAAGAAGATGTTCGCCGGCCCGCATGGCTGCACCCACATCGTCGAGCTGATGGGACCGGTGGCGACCACCGCCTTCCAGACGCTGTTCCCGGCCCGCGAAACCCGCGAGGCGAAACAGGAGAGCCGCGAGCGGCCGGGGGTCATCGACACCTGCCACGCCCTGGCCGCCGACGGCCCGATCGTCGCCCGCCACTGGCCCGAGTTCGGCACAGCGAAGCCGGCGAGCCAATGAACTGACCCATCGGCGATAAAGCCGCTAGCATCCTCTCCACTCGTCATGGCCGGACTTGATCCGGCCATCCACGCGGCTCCGCGGGAACAGCCTTGGGAACAATGGCATGGGCGGTGACACGTGGATGCCCGTGTCAAGCACGGGCATGACGGCGAAGAGGTCTCGAAGGGGCTAGTGAGGCGAGTCAAGCAAATGGCTCGTCGATATCAGACCGCCTCGCGCATCCGAATCCGTACCGCCTGGGGCGGCGTGACGCCGCCGTGGCCGGCGCGGCAATGGCCCTCCTCGGTGGCGGCGACACGGAAATAATCGACGATGAACACGCGCACCGCGGCGGTGAGCGTGGTTCTCGCCGGGCGGGTGCCGCACACCACGCCAACCACCTCGTCGGGGGCGATGCTTTCGCGCCGGGCGATCTCCTCCAGCGCCTCCCACATGGCCGGTTCAAGCCGCATGCTCGTGCGCTTCGCGCCGAGTCTGACATTGCGCGTCAACAACATTTTCTCAAGGCCCTCCGCCACTCCGTTGCGGGCAAGCGATTGCACTTATTCGGCCAATTAAACCGAAATCGACGCGCATGGCAAACGTTTGGTGGCGTTGAAGGTGACTTTTTCGCACGACTTGGGGTGGTCGCGCGGATGCGCCGCCCGACGGCCCTCGGAGGGTATCGCTATGGTTGTTTTTGGGCCTTCAGGCCGGGCGGAGAGCCGCCGCCTCCTCGGGGGTCAGGGTGGCCAGGGTCAGGGCGTGGACGCGGCCCGAAAGCTCGTCGGCCAGCACGGCGTGGACCATCCTTTGGCGCTCGACTCGGGACTTGCCGGCGAACGCCTGGGATACGATCTGGACGTGGAAATGGCTTTCGCCTTGCGGGTTGGCGCCGGCGTGGCCGGCATGGCGGTGCGACTGGTCGATGATCTCGAGGCTTTGCGGCGCGAGCGCCCCGGCCAGCTTGCGTTCCATGCCCTCGCGGATGGTCATGGCTCTTCCTTCCCTTTGTTTGCCCTGGGGCGAGAGTGGGGCGCCGCGCCTGGAGCGTCAAGGTCGCCCACCTTGTCGGACCTTGCCAGCTTCACGTCGAGTGCTTAGTGTGCCAACCATGAGACGACTGCGCAGTCAGCCTTCCGAGCCTTTCGCCGGGGCCGCCCATGCCGGGCAGAAGCCCTGCGACCATCCGGGCTGCGCGCAAATCGGGGATTTTCGCGCGCCCCGTTCGCGCGACGCGCTGAATACCTACTTCTGGTTCTGCCTGGAACACGTGCGGGCCTACAACGCGGCCTGGGACTTCTACGCCGGTATGACCCCCGACGAGATCGAGCGGGCGGTGCGCGCCGACGTCACCTGGCAGCGCCCGACCTGGCCGTTGGGTCGCGGCGGCGCCACCCGGCCTGAACGCGGCGAGGCGCGACGGGGTCCGCGGATGCACGACCCGTTCGGCTTCTTCGACGACGACGAGGCCGAGCCGACCCGCGAGGCGCCGCCCACCCCCGAATCCCGGGCGATGCGCCTTTTGGAACTGGAACTCCCGCTGACCATGGCGGCGCTGAAGACGCGCTACCGCGAGTTGGTCAAGCGCCACCATCCCGACGCCAATCCGGGCGACAGCGGCGCCGAAGAGCGGTTCAAGGAAATCAGCCAAGCCTACCGCACCCTGATGACCAGCCTGACGGCCTAAACGCGAGTTCGACAGCAGATGACCAGCAGCGATCAGACTCCTCCCAACCTGCCCGACATCGAAGTCTCGGTGCGCCAGACCTTCGGCATCGACACCGACATGATGGTGCCCGGCTTCAGCCGCGCGGCCGAGCACGTTCCCGACCTGGACGAGGCCTACCGCTTCGATCCCGCGACCACGCTGGCCATCCTGGCCGGCTTCGCCTTCAATCGGCGGGTGATGATCCAGGGCTATCACGGCACCGGCAAATCGACCCACATCGAGCAGGTGGCGGCGCGCCTGAACTGGCCCTGCATCCGCATCAATCTGGACAGCCATGTCAGCCGCATCGATCTGGTCGGCAAGGACGCCATCGTGCTGCGCGACGGCCAGCAGGTGACCGAGTTCCGCGAGGGCATCCTGCCCTGGGCGTTGCAGCATCCGACCGCCCTGGTGTTCGACGAATACGACGCCGGCCGGCCCGACGTGATGTTCGTCATCCAGCGCGTGCTCGAGGCGAGCGGCAAGCTGACCCTCTTGGACCAGAACCGGGTGATCAAGGCGCATCCCGCCTTCCGCCTGTTCGCCACCGCCAACACGGTGGGCCTGGGCGACACCACCGGCCTTTACCACGGCACCCAGCAGATCAATCAGGGCCAGATGGACCGCTGGAACATCGTCGCCACGCTGAACTATCTCGAACACGACGCCGAGGTCGACATCGTGCTGGCCAAGATGCCCGGCTGGGACACGCCCGAGGGCCGCGACAAGATCGGCGCGATGGTCAGCCTGGCCGACTTGACGCGGGTGGGCTTCATCAACGGCGACATCTCGACCGTGATGTCGCCGCGCACCGTGCTGACCTGGGCCGAGAACGCCCAGATCTTCGGCGATCTGGCCTTCGCCTTCCGCCTGACCTTCCTCAACAAATGCGACGAGGTCGAGCGTCCGGTGGTGGCCGAGTACTACCAGCGCTGCTTCGGCACCGACCTGCCCGAGGCCGCCGCCCATTCCGTGGTGATGTAGCACGCGATGCCCGGCCGCAACGCCAACGACCGCGGACCAGCCCCGCGCGACGCCGCCGGCCCGGTGGACGTGCTGAAGCGCGCCACCTCGGCCGCGTTGCGCGCCGTGGCGGGCAAGCCCGGCCTCGAGGTGTCGTATGGCGCG
>JADFZP010000174.1 GCA_015232485.1 Alphaproteobacteria bacterium | reverse complement strand
CAGCCGCCCAAGCCCGACGAACGCGCCGAGGCCGAGGAGAAGCGTGCGGCGGCCCAAGCCGAGGCGCAAAAGGCGCAGGACGAGGCGCGCCGCTGGGCCGAGGCGCAACAGGACGCGCCGCCGCCCGCCGAGGACGAGGCGCCGCCCCCGCCCACCACCTATGGCGACGAGCCGGACGAGCCCCTGTCGGGCGAGGGCGAAGGCGCCTTCGAACGCCAGCGCCTGCTGATGATGCGCTTCCTGGGCGGCGTCGTTTCGGCGATCAAGGCGGTACGGCCGCAGCTTGACGCCTTCAACAAATTCGGTGTCGACCTGATGCTGGCCGGCGGCATCGACGTGCTGGGCGAGCGCACCGGCTTGGGGGGCGAAGACCGCCGCAAGATCCTGCGCGAGACCATCGAGGTGCTGGGCACCAAGGCGTCGATGGCCCAGACCTTCGTCGACAAATACGAGGAATACCTGCTGGAAGCCCGTTACATGCAGATGGTGCAGTCGGGCCGCGACGCGATGACCCGTCACATGGCCGACGAGCCCGGAGCGTTCGGAGAGTTGGCGCAAGCCATCGACGCCTGGAACCGGCCGACCGGCACGACCCAAATGCAACAGGGCATCATCACCGTGATGTTCACCGACATCGTCGGCTCGACCGACATGACCCAGGCCAAGGGCGACCACGCCGCCCAGGGCATCGTGCGCCTGCACAACAGCATCGTGCGGGCCGCCCTGGCCGAATTTGGCGGTCGCGAGGTCAAACACACCGGCGACGGGATCATGGCGTCGTTCGGCAGCGCGTCGAGCGGCGTGTCGGCCACCGTGGCGATCCAGCGCTCGATCTGGGAGCACAACGCGAAGAACCCCTCGCTACCGCTCAAGGTGCGGATCGGGATCAATGCCGGCGAGCCGATCGTCGAAGAGGACGACCTGTTCGGAACCACCGTCCAACTCGCGGCGCGCGTCTGCGCCAAGGCCGGCGCCGACGAGATCTTTTGCAGCAACGTGGTCCGCGAACTGGCGGCCGGCAAGGGCTTTCAATTCGGCAGCCATGGCGACCACGATCTGAAGGGCTTCCCCGAGCCGGTGCCGCTTTACGAGATCTTGTGGAACCCCGCCACCGCCACCGCCTCGCCCTCGGCATCCGACATGTCGGGCAGATCGGGCTGAAGCCCGCGCATCCGGCAGTCCAGGCGCGCCACCCGCAGATACAGCGACAGACTGGACCGCAGCAGATCGCGCAGGCCGGGCGGAATCGAGCCCTCGCGGCGGGCCTCGTCGTTCAGGCAGATCGCCCGGTCGTCGACCCGCCAGCGATCTTCGAGGGCCGTCTCCTGGGGAACCTCGCCCCGCTCGGCCGCCTTGAGGATCATCACCCAAGACAGCACTTGGGTCAGCCGGGCGGTGACGCGCAGCGATTCGCAACACACCTCGAGCCGCGCCGCCGAATCGCCGCCCCGCTCGCGCGGCTGCTTGTAGGCCATGTAATTGCGCGCCTGGACCAGCAATCCCAGGGTTTCGGCGTAAAGGCGGTCCAGAAAGGCCGATGACGGCACGGCGGGCATGAGACGGTTCCCTCGAAAGCTCTCGACGTGACGTGAGGAGCTTCGAGCACCGCTTCAACCATTCGGGCGAGGTAAGGGCCAGCCCGCTCGGGACGGCGGGTCACCCGCCCGGATTGGACCGCAACGTCTCGAAGGTGTCGCGAAGCGGGCCGGGGATGGGCAGTGGACGACCGCTCTCGCGGTCGACGAACACATGGACCCAATGGCCGTCGGCGACCGCGTGGGCGTCGCCCTGGCGGAACAGGGCGAGCCCCCAGCGCACCGAGCTGTTGCCCAGATGCTCGACCTTCAAAGCGCCTTCGATGATGTCGGGAAAGCTGGCTTGGCGGCGGAAGCGGCACAAGCTTTCGGCGGCGTAGGGGATCACCGGCGCGGTCATGATGTCGATCTTCGCGCGCTCGGCCAGAAAGCGGACCACCACCACCTCGAAGAAGCGGTAATACTGCACGTTGTTGATATGGCCGAACATGTCGTTGTCGGACCAGCGGGTGGGGATTTCGACGAAGAAGCCGTATTCCTCGCGCCGGGGCTCGTGTCGTTTGCCGGTCATTGCGCCGTCCATCCCCCGTCGGCCGGCAGGCTGGCGCCGGTGATGTTGGCCGCGGCCTCGCCGCACAGGAACACCGCCAGGGCGCCCAACTGCTCGACCGTCGTGAAGCGGGCCGAGGGCTGCTTCTCGATCAGCAGGTCGAACTCGGCGTCCGCCACCGACTTGCCCTGGGCCTGGGCGCGGGCCTCGATCTGCGCCTGGACCAGGGGCGTCAGCACCCAGCCGGGGCAGATGGCGTTGCAGGTGATCGGCAGTTGGGCGACTTCCAGCGCCACCACCTTGGTCAGGCCGATCAGCCCGTGCTTCGAGGCGACATAGGCGGATTTGTTGGCCGAGGCGACCAGCCCGTGCGCCGAGGCGACATTGACGATGCGCCCCCACCTGCGCGCCTTCATGCCCGGCAGCGCGGCGTGGATGGTGTGGAAGGCCGAACTCAGATTGACGGCGATCACCGCGTCCCAGCGCTCGGGGGGAAACGCCTCAACCGGCGCGACGTGCTGAATGCCGGCGTTGTTGACCAGGATGTCGACCGCGCCGAAGCGTCGCTCGGCCGCTTGGATCAGGCGGGCGCAATCCTCGCCGCTGGCCATGTTGGCGCCGTCGAAGGCCACCTCGACGCCGAACTCGGCCGCGACGGCGGCGCGGGTCGCCTCGATGGCGGCTTGGTCGCCCAGGCCGTTCAGCATCACCTTGCAGCCCTGGCCGGCCAGGGCGCGGGCGATGCCCAGCCCGATGCCGCTGGTCGAGCCGGTGACCACGGCGGTCTTGCCCTTCAGCATGTGTTCACCCTCCCAGCTTGCGGAACAGCGCCTCGGCGCCGGCCCGCTCAAAGCGTTTCGCGGCGATGGCTTCGCGGGCGCGGGCGATTTCCGCCTCCAAATCGCCGATATAGCCTTGCAGTTCGGCGACCGACAACGGTTCCAGGTCGCGCGGCTTGGGCTTGGCGGCGCGAGGTTCCAGCTCTTCCGGGTCCATGCTCGTCCTCCGGCCTCTTGCGGTTGGGGTTCGACCGTACCATGCTGTGGCAGGATTTCGCAGTGCGAGAATACAATGCAAGAGATGACCTGCATCGAGATCGCCCAACCGGGCGGCCCCGAAACGCTGCGGCCCACCCGCCGCCCCGTGCCGGCGCCGGGCGCGGGCGAGGTGCTGATCCGAATCGCCGCGGCCGGCGTCAACCGGCCCGACGTGATCCAGCGCCAGGGGCTGTACCCGCCGCCGCCCGGCGCCTCGGACATACCGGGGCTCGAGGCGGCCGGCACGGTGGTCGCCGTGGGGCCGGGCGTCACCAGCCCCAAGCCGGGCGACCGGGTCTGCGCCCTGCTGACCGGCGGCGGCTATGCCGAGTATTGCGTCGCGGCATCGCCTGTGTGCCTGCCGATCCCCGAGGGGCTGGACATGGTCCAAGGCGCCGCCCTGCCCGAGACCTTCTTCACCGTTTGGCACAACGTCTTCGAACGCGGCGCCCTGAAACCCGGCGAGACGCTTTTGGTACATGGCGGGACCAGCGGCATCGGCACCACGGCGATCCAGTTGGCCAAGGCGTTCGGCGCCCGCGTTTTCGCCACCGCCGGCTCGCCCGCCAAGTGCCGGGCCTGCCTGGACCTGGGCGCCGATTTGGGCGTCGATTACCGCGAGCGGGACTTCGTCGACGCGGTGCTGGAAGCGACCGCCAAGCGCGGGGTCGACGTGATCCTGGACATGGTGGGGGGCGACTATCTGCCGCGCAATCTGAAATGCCTGGCCGCCGATGGCCGCCATGTCAGCATCGCCTTCCTGCGCGGGCCGAAGGCCGAGGTCAATTTCATGCCGGTGATGCTGAAGCGCCTGACCCTGACCGGGTCGACCCTGCGGCCCCAGCCGGTGACGGAAAAGGCGCGCATGGCCAACGCCCTTGTCGAGAAGGTTTGGCCCTTGCTGGCTCAAGGAAAAGTGGCGCCGGTCATACATTCGACCTTCCCCCTTAAGGATGCCGCCGAAGCGCATCGGTTGATGGAGAGCGGCGCCCATGTGGGGAAGATCATCCTCACCGTCTAGGATTGCCCGTTTCGTTTTGACCCCCGACGGAACCCCGTCTATAAACACACCAACGTCTCGCCGGAATCCGGCACGACCAGTGCTGGTCGATTCATGAAGACCGGAAATAGGAGGTTGCATGGGCCTTCCGCTAATGCCCAAGGCCACGGCTGTGTGGCTTGTTGAGAATACCGGGTTGAGCTTCGAGCAGATCGCCGATTTTTGCGGGATGCACGAACTGGAAGTGCAGGCCATCGCCGATGGCGAGGTGGCGTCCGGCATCGTCGGGCTCGACCCCGTCGCCAACGGGCAGATCAGCCGCGCCGAGATCGAGCGCTGCGAAAAGAACCCCGACCTCCGGCTGCGCCTGGTCGCCGGCGAAATGCCGGCCAGCCGGCAGAAGGGCGCCCGCTACACCCCGGTCGCCAAGCGCGGCGACCGTCCCGACGCCATCGCCTGGCTGCTGAAGCACCATCCCGAGATGAGCGACGCGCAGCTTTGCAAGCTGATCGGCACCACCAAGCCGACCATCCAGTCGGTGCGCGAGCGGTCCCACTGGAACGCCCAGAACATCAAGCCGCGCAACCCGGTGACGCTCGGCCTGTGCACCGAAGCCGACCTGGAAAAGGCGGTCATCCTGTCGATGCCGCGCGGCGGCATCCGCGAGCGGCCCGTCGTGGAAGACCACGGCGCCGAAGACCAGGCGCCCGAGTGATCTGATCGGCCAAACCCGCACCCCGGCGGAGGGGTGCGGGGTTGGCTTATTCCTCGGACACGTCGAGCGGCAGGGAAAGCGGTTCGGGCTCGGCGTCGGCCCAGACGAAGCTGGGGCGATTGCGCTCATCGTAAACCTCGACAATTCCACGGACCATGTGCTCGAAGCCGAGCAGCGCCGGCCGGCCGTTGCGCGGTGGAGCGGTGGTCACGTCGAAGAAGCCGACATCGCCGAACCGCTCAGCCGGCTCGGTCGCGTACAGGCCGATATAGACCTTCTCGAACAGCATGGACTGGTCGCTCGGCCGCCGCCGGTTGGCGCGGAAGCGGAACACCTGCACGGCCTGACCGAAGCTCGACGGCGCGCCACGGCCGCCATCGTCGCAGGAATCGATCGGCAGGAACACGATCGCCACCATCACCGCGTAGGGCTGGCGCTCGTGATAGTCCGACGCCTCGGCCCGCAACTCGGCATCGACCCGCGTGTAGTTCTTGGTGTAGCGCCCGGAACGCGCGTCGGGAAAATTGATGGTCTTGATCGACACGCCCAAACCGAGGCCAAGTTCCGGCGTCGAATAGTTCACGTCGAGCCGTTTGAAGCCCTTCGCCGATCGCACCCTCGACTCCTGGCCGCTTCCGTCCTCGTTGGGCAGCACGCCGCGAAAATGCGGCCGCAAGGCGCTCGACAAGCGCATGGCCAGGGCGCGCGACAAAAGCTCGGCATAGTTCTTCTTGCCGCCGCGATCGATGGCCGCCGCCCTCAGGCCGGCCGCCTCGAGTTCGGCGCGGATCGTGCTTTCTTTGGTCATTCCGCGGCGAGCCGCATGGGGTGGCCGCCGATCTTCAGGAGATGCGCCTCGACGGCGTCCAGAAAGCCCGCCGGGAACCGCAGGCCACTCCTTCGGGTGCGCCCCAGGAACCCTTGTGTCGCGCGCGGCGACAGGGATGTTCCGGGGTATTCGAGGAAATCGTGCAGATGGGGGCGCGCCACGGAAACTGGCGCCGACGAGATGCGGACCTCGTGACGGGTGGTCCCGTCGAAGCGCGCCGCCTTCGGCCAGCCGGGCCGCGGGATCGGCACGAGATCGCGGCTTCGGTCGTAGTGGCCGGGCTCGCGCAACCGCCGCCCCAGCCACTCGGCGACCGGGACGCTGACCGCGTTGCCGACCAGCCCCCAGCGCCAGCCCGGCCGCCGCACCGCCTCGGCCGGGCTGGTCCAATCGGCGGGGAACCCTTGCAGGCGCTCGGCATCGCGTATATCGGGCTTGACCAGTCCGCCGTCGGGCCTCAGCACGGCGGGCGGCGGTGGGATGCCCAGCGTCGAGCCGTTCTTCAAGGTGGGCACCGCGTCGGCGGCCCAGCCCAGGCCCTTGATCCCCTCGGTCCAATAGAAGCCATGCGCCAGCCGGCCGATGGCGTTCTCGGACAGGGTCAGCGCCGCCTCGTCGGCGAGCAGCACGTCGGCCGGATCACCATCCAACGAGGCGACCAGATAGACCCGCTGGCGCCGCTGCGGCAGTCCGAAGGCCATGCTGTTGACCACGCGATAGGCCCAGCGATAGTTCAACTCCTCGAGCGCCGCGACAATTCGCCCCAGCGCCCGACCGCCATCCAGATGCAGCATGAAGGGCACGTTTTCGAGCACCAGCCAGGGCACCCTACGCCGCGACAGCAGGCGGAACACATGGCCGACCAGCCCCGAGCGGCTGCCTTCGATGCCCGCCGTCTTGCCCGCCTGGCTAAGGTCCTGGCACGGAAAGCCGCCGCACAGCAGCTCGGTTCCGGCGGGGAGGTCGGTCAGCGTGGTGATGTCGGGGTGATTGTCGAGGCCGGGGAAGCGGGCGGCCAGCACCGCGGCCGCCGCCGCGTCGATCTCGCAGGTGGCCAAGGTCTCGTGGCCCGCGCGCAGCAAGCCCAGCTCCAGGCCACCAATGCCGGCAAACAGCCCCACCGTCCGCATGGCATACCCCTTTCGATGAGGAGTCATACCATGACGGCGGTGGGAACAAAAGGAGAAACCCTCACTCCCCCTTGCGGCCCTTGGCGTAGCCGATCGAGGTCAACGCCTCTTCGATCTCGGGCAGGATGCCGGGATCGTCGATGGTGGCGGGCATCTTG
>JADFZP010000173.1 GCA_015232485.1 Alphaproteobacteria bacterium | reverse complement strand
GTCGCGCCAACTGGACCGCGCCCTCGATCTTCCGGCCCGCCATTGGCTGGGCACCCTGCCCGAGGCGGTGGGCGGTCTGGCCGACGCCCTGCGCTTGGCGCGGCGCGACACCCTGCGCGCCGCCGAGGCCGCCACCTCGCGCATCGCCGAGCAGAAGGGCTGGCTCGAGGTCATCCTGCTCGACCTGTCCGAGGGGGTGGTGGTCTGCAACGCCAATCATCAGATATTGCTCTACAATCCATCGGCGGCGCGGATTCTGGGCGACCCCGAGGCGGTCGGACTCGGCCGGTCGCTGCTTGGGCTGGTGACCCGCCAGCCCTTGATCCACACCCTGGAGCGGCTGGACTGGCGGCGCGGCGAGGGCGGCGCGGCGGCCGATCTGTCCGCGCCCTTCGTCTGCGCCACCGCCGATTCGAGCCTGATGCTGCAAGGCCGCATGGCGCTGATCCTGGGGCCGGTGCGCGAGGTCACCGGCTATGTCATCACGCTGACCGACATCTCGGCCGAGATCGCCAATCTGGCCAAGAGCGACGCGGTGCGCCGGGCGTTGACCCGCGGCCTGCGCGGCCCGATCGCCAATCTGCGGGCCGCCGCCGAATCGCTGATCTCGTTCCCCGGCATGGCGCCGGGCGAGCGCTCGGCCTTCGAGGCGGTGGTGGTCGAGGAGGCGACCCGCATCAGCGATCAGATCGAGGCGCTGGCCGCCGCCTATCGCGGCCACAGTCTGGCTCGCTGGCCGATGGCCGACGTCTATTCGACCGATTTGTTCAATTGCGTGGCCCGCCGCCTGGACGCCGACGGCATCACCTTGACGCCGATCGGCATGCCGATGTGGCTGCACGGCGATTCCCATTCGCTGGTGATGGCGCTGACCGAAATCGCGCGCCGGGTGCGCGACTTCTCGGGTGCTTCGGCGCAGGACGTCGAGGCGCTGCTGGGCGACCGGCGGGTCTATGTCGACATCACCTGGGATGGAAAGCCGGTGCCGTCGGCCGAGATCGAACGCTGGCAGGACGCGCCGTTGGACGGGCTGCTTGGCAACCAGGCGATCCGCGAGGTGCTCGAACGCCACGGCAGCGAGTTGTGGAGCCAGCCCCGGCCGCATGACCGGGCCATGCTGCGCGTGCCGCTGCTGGCGCCCTTGGGGCCGCATTTCCGCGGCCGCGCCGAGACGCTGCCGCCGCGCCCGGAATTCTACGATTTCGGCTTGATGCGCGAGCACAGCGTGGCCGGCGAACTGGCCGATCTGCCGCTGCGCCAGTTGGATTACGTGGTGTTCGACACCGAGACCACCGGGTTGCGCCCCTCGGACGGCGACGAGATCGTCTCGCTGGCCGGGGTGCGCGTGGTCAATGGCCGCGTGCTGACCGGCGAGCGCTTCGAGCGGCTGGTCAATCCCCAGCGCGTCATCCCGCGCGATTCGATCCGCTTCCACGGCATCACCGACGAGATGGTGATCGACAAGCCGCCGGTGCATGTCGTGCTGCCGCAGTTCAAGGCGTTCGTCGGCGATTCGGTGCTGGTCGCCCACAACGCCGCCTTCGACCTGAAATTCATCAAGCTGAAGGAGGCGGAATGCGGGCTGTCGTTCCAGAACCCGGTGCTCGACACGCTGCTGCTGTCGGCCCTGGTCGATCCCGACGAGGACGATCATTCGCTTGACGGCTTGACCAAGCGCCTGGACGTCACCATCACCGATCGTCACAGCGCGCTGGGCGACGCCATGGCCACCGCCGAGGTGCTGGTCCGCCTGATCGACCGACTGGAAGCCAAGGGCATCGCCACGCTGGGCCAGGTGTTGAAGGTCTCGAACATGACCGCCGAACTGCGACTGCGCGAGGCCAGACACTGATGGCCCGCCCGCCCCACGCGCATCGCGGTCTGCGGCTGGCCCGTCCAAGCGGCCTGACCGAGCGGCTGGGGGCGGCGTTCCTGCTGGGGCTGGTTCTGTTCATGCCGCCGCTGCTCGCCGTGTTTGGGCAAGGCGGGTGGCTGGCGGGGATTCCGGTGGCGTTTCTTTATCTGTTCGGCGCCTGGATCGCGCTGACCCTGGTGCTGGCCCTGATCATCGAGCGGGCGCCGCCCGACGAGGCGCCGCTTCCCCCCGACGAGCCGGCGGAGCGCTAGCCATGCTGCAAGGCTGGATCGTCGTCGGCGCGTCGTTCCTTTACCTCTCGCTCTTGTTCGCCATCGCCTATTGGGGCGACCGGCGCGCCGATCAGGGGCGCAGCGTGATCGCCACGCCCTATATCTACGCCCTGTCGATCGCCGTCTATTGCACCTCTTGGACCTTCTACGGCAGCGTCGGGCGGGCCTCGTCCAGCGGGCCGCATTTCCTGCCGATCTATCTCGGGCCGACCCTGATGGCCTGCCTGTGGTGGATCGTCTTGCGCAAGATGGTGCGGATCAGCAAGCGCAACCGCATCACCTCGATCGCCGACTTCATCTCGTCGCGCTACGGCAAAAGCACCCTGCTGGGCGGGCTGGTCACGGTGATCGCGGTGGTCGGCATCATGCCCTACATCTCGCTGCAACTGAAAGCGGTGTCGACCACCTTCAACGTGCTGCTGAGCGCCGCGCCGGGCGAGGCGGGGTCTTTGTTCACCGACACCTCGTTCTATGTGGCGCTGTCGCTCGCCGCCTTCTCGATCCTGTTCGGCACCCGCCACATCGACGCCAGCGAGCATCACGAAGGCATGGTCGCCGCCATCGCCTTCGAATCGGTGGTCAAGCTGATCGCCTTCGTGGCGGTTGGCGTCTTCGTCGTCTGGGGGGTGCATGACGGCTGGGGCGATCTGTTCGGGAAGGCCGCCCTCGATCCGGCAATCGCCAAGCTGTTCACCATCGGCTCGGTCGCCGACCACGGCAATTGGGTGGTGATCACGCTGCTTTCGATGGTGGTGATCATCTGCCTGCCGCGCCAGTTCCAGGTGGCGGTGGTCGAGAATGTCGACGAGACCCACATCCGCAAGGCGGTCTGGCTGTTTCCGCTGTATCTGGTCCTCATCAACCTGTTCGTGCTGCCCATCGCGGTGGCCGGGCTGATGCGCTTTCCCGGCGGAACGGTGCATCCCGACACCTTCGTGCTCGCCTTGCCGATGGCCCACCAGTTCGAGGCGTTGGCCCTGTTCGCCTTCATCGGCGGGCTGTCGGCGGCCACCGGCATGATCATCGTCGAGACGGTGGCCCTGTCGACCATGGTCTGCAACGATCTGGTGATGCCGGTGCTGCTGCGGCTGCGCTGGCTGAAGCTGCACGAGCGCAGCGATCTGTCGCGGCTGTTGCTGGCGATCCGCCGCGGCACCATCGTCTTGGTGGTCTATCTCGGCTATCTCTATGTCCGGCTGATCGGCGAGTCCTTCGCGCTGGTCACCATCGGGCTGGTGTCGTTCGCGGCGGCGGCGCAGTTCGCGCCGGCCATGCTGGGCGGCATGTTCTGGAAGGGCGCCACCCAGAAGGGCGCCTTCGCCGGCTTGACGGCGGGCTTCCTGATCTGGATGTACACGCTGCTGCTGCCGTCCTTCGCGCGCTCGGGCTGGCTGCCCGAATCCTTCCTCGACGGGCCGTTCGGCATCGGCTTGCTTGAACCCTACGCGCTGTTCGGCTTGAGCGGGCTCGACCACGTCACCCATTCGCTGATCTGGAGCATGATCGGCAATCTCGGCGCCTATGTGATGGTGTCGCTGCTGACCCAGCAAAGCGCCATCGAGCGCATCCAGGCGTCGCTGTTCGTCGACGCCTTTCGCGGCGACCAGCGCGGGTCGCGCTTCTGGCGCGGCAGCGCCACGGTGGCCGACCTGACGGCGCTGGTGGTGCGCTTCGTCGGCGCCGAGCGGGCCGAGCGCGCCTTCGCCCGCTATGGCCGCACCCGCGGCGTCGATGTCGCCTCGTTGCGCGATGCCGACGCCGATCTGGTCAATTTCGTCGAGCGGCTGCTGGCCGGCGCGATCGGCGCCGCCTCGGCGCGGGTGATGGTGGCCAGCGTGGCCCAGGGCGAAATCGTCGGCCTGCACGAGGTGATGGAGATCCTCGACGAGGCATCGCAGGTGATCGCCTACAGCCAGCAGCTTGAAACCAAGTCGCGCGAGTTGGAGATCGCCACCGAGGATTTGCGCGACGCCAACGAACGGCTGAAGGAGCTGGACCGGCTGAAAGACGAGTTCATCTCGACCGTCACCCACGAGCTGCGCACGCCGCTGACCTCGATCCGGTCGTTCTCCGAGATCCTGCACGACAATCCCGAGATCGATCCCGAACAGCGCCAGCAGTTCCTGATGATCATCGTGCGCGAGAGCGAGCGGCTGACCCGGTTGATCAATCAGGTGCTCGACCTCGCCAAGATCGAGTCGGGCAATGCGCAATGGGACATCGTCACGGTCGATCCGCGTGACGTGATTCGCGACGCCGCGGCGGCCACCGGGCAATTGTTCAAGGACAAGGCGATGATCCTGCGCCTCGACCTGCCCGACGAGGCGCCGGTCGTCCGCACCGACCGCGACCGCCTGATGCAGGTGGTGATCAACCTGCTGTCCAACGCCGTCAAATTCTGCGAGGCGGGGCGCGGCGAGGTCACCGTGCGCCTGCTCGCCCTGCGCGACGGCGTCGAGGTCTGCGTCGGCGACAACGGCCCCGGCATCCCCTTGGCCGCCCAGTCGAAGATCTTCGAGAAGTTCCAGCAGGTCGGCGACACCATGACCGCCAAGCCCGAGGGCACCGGGCTGGGCCTCGCCATCTGCCGCAGCATCCTCAACCGCTTAGGCGGCTCGATCCGCGTCGAAAGCACCCCCGGCCGCGGCGCCACCTTCTGCTTCTTCCACCCGCTGGAGGCCCAAACCGCCGAAGCCGCCGAGGCGCGGCCGGGGGTGTGACGTCACACCTTGGGGCGCGCGTTGATGACCTGATTCACGGTCGCCAGGGATCTCACCAGCCAACGCGTTTCAGGGCATATCCAGGATATGAGTTGAAGCATGTTGGCGTATTCGGAGTTGGGCGATTGGTCAAAAACCGGCTTGTGGTGAGCGATCCGGTTTCTGTGTACCCGAAACCGATCCGCCATGTCATAGACCGCTTGCCTGCCGATATGGGCTGGCTTGCCTGGGAATGAACACGAAAAATAGTCTGGCCAAAACACCCCTTCATACGTTTTCGTCAATAGATGAAGCCAGAACCCGAATGTCAGTCCGGAAATTATATGGTTCACCGTCATATGCGCCCCATACACGGCTTTTTCGCTGTTGATGACCGCCTGCAACTCGTCGGCCAGACGTCTTGGAAGCGTGCATCTGAAGCTTCCCCTCTCATACCAATTCTGTCCGTGCTTCCCACTTACCGCGTTGTGAATCGCATTGCGTAAGGAGACCTCACAGAATTGGGTTGGCAGATACAGTGCCTCGCAAAGGCGTATGTTCCAAATGTATAGACGAAGAGCGAGGTTCTTGTCTCCATCAACAGTACCAATGTACCTAGACAGCCTAGCCGGCGCTATCGCCTTTTCGATTTGTCGGAAGGTCGGAGGAACGCACGAAAAGGGCGGTTGCATTGTGGGAAATTTCCCCCTTATAATTTGGAATGAGCTGCGGGGATCGTCTCGGTGCGAACCGAGCCCCTGCGGACAA
This sequence comes from Alphaproteobacteria bacterium, assembly GCA_015232485.1. Lineage (GTDB taxonomy): Bacteria > Pseudomonadota > Alphaproteobacteria > Rhodospirillales > Magnetospirillaceae > JADFZP01. Next base: position 1,379 of record JADFZP010000173.1, on the reverse strand, counting down.
AGATGAGGCCGGGCCTACGGGCGCCGGCCTCTTTTTTTCACCCGGATTCTTGCACGGATTGGTGGCTCATCTTCCGCGCCACACGGCCGTCCCGTCAACCCACTTACAGGATGCCGCCCGTGAAATCGGCGCGCAGCCGGGTGTTCAGGCGGTCGACCGCCTTCATCGCCAAGGCGAGGATGTCCTTGTCGTGGCCCGGCAGGGCGTCTGGGGCGACGTAGGCGCTGGGCTTGCGGCCGGCCAGGGTGTCGGCGATCTGGCCGCGCAGCAAGAGTTCGGCGACATGCTCGAAGGCGCCGGACAGCGCGGCCCGCTCGTCGCGCGAGAAGACGCCCTTGTTCGCCAAGGCGGCGATGCGGTCTTGGGTGTTGGTGGCGGCGACGCCCTCGCGCAGGGCGTAAAGGCGCACCGCCTCGACGATCGGCAGCAGGGCGTTGCGCTTCAGGTTGATCTCGCCCTGGTGCGGCCCCTCGTCGGGATCGGTGACGAAGCGCTTGAACCAGCCCAGCCCGACCATGTGATGGCTTTCGTTGGTCGCCATGTCGCGCAGGAAGCGGGGCGTCTGGCGCGCCACCGCCAGGACGTGGCGGCGCAGGGCGGCGCCCAGCGCGGCGGGGCCCCAGGCGACCTGGAAATCGTAGAAGATGTCGGCATGCAGCAGGGCGACCGGGTCGCGCAGGCGGCTCCAGCCGTCGATCTGCGCTTGCCATTGCGGCAGGGTCTTGCGCCAGATCGGGTTGGTGGCCATCACGAAGCCGTTGCAGAAGGGAAAGCCGATGGCGTCGAGGCCACGCGTCATCCGCCCGGCCAGTTCGATGAAGAAGCGGTCGATCGGCGTGTGCTCGGCGTCGGGATAGTCGGCGATCACGAAGCCGTTGTCCTGGTCGGGCCGCAGCAGGCTTTCGCCCCGTCCGGCCGATCCCATCACGATGGCCGCGAACGGCCTGGGCGGAGCGCCCCAGCCGGCCTCGGCCATCTGGGCCAACGCGTCTTCGATCACCCGGCCGTAGATCGCGTCGTTGAGATCGGACAGCAGCCGCAACGCGTCGGTGGCCGGCACGCCGTCGTCGAGCAGGGCGCGGGCGAGATGGGCTTGGCCCTCCTTGACCCGGCGCGGCGAGTCGGGGACGGGCTCGATGGTCAGGCGGTCGATCTGGCGGATCAAACCCGTGGCCATGGCCGCCGTGGCGTCGGCGAGCGCCAGGGTGCCGACCAGACGGCCGGACTCGTCGACCACCACGAGATGGTCGAGCCGGGCGCGGCGCATGCGGGCCAGGGCGGCGTGCAGCCGCTCGCCATCGCGGGCCGTGCGGACCGGCGCGGTCATCACCTCGCCGACCGGAGTCTCGGGCGCCACCCGAAAGGCGATCCGGCGGGCG
>JADFZP010000172.1 GCA_015232485.1 Alphaproteobacteria bacterium | reverse complement strand
CAGCCCGCCCAGCGCGCCGACCCGCCGCGCGCCCCATTTCTCGGCGGCCGCCGCCGCGAAGGGCTGGGCCATGCCCCACAGCAGGTTCTGCGAGGCCAAGGCCAGCGAGAAGGTGGCCAGCGGCCAGCCGTGAATGGCCGAATAGGGCGCCACCATCACCCCGAAGGCCTGACGGATTCCCATCGCCAAGCTCATCACCAAGGCACCGGCGGTCAGCACCAGGACATAGCGCCGCATGGCGTCTTCTCCTTTTTCCCAGACCGGAGCATCGGCCGGGCCGGCCGCCGCCGCAAACGAGTAATCCGCCGCCTCGGGTGAATCCGATTCACCTTGCCAGGGGATGCGGGCCGGGCCCATCATCCGGCCATGACCCAGCGTTTTCCCCCGCTTGGCGCCTTGCGCGTGTTCGAGGCCGCCGGCCGCCATCTCAGCTTCAAGGCGGCGGCCGCCGAACTGGGCCTGACGCCCAGCGCGGTCAGCCATTCCGTCCATGCGCTGGAGGACTGGCTGGGGCTGGCGCTGTTTCATCGCGCCAACCGCGGCCTGAGTCTGACCGCCGATGGAGCGGCCTATCTGCCGGCCGTGCGCCAGTCGTTCGAGATTCTGGAACGCGCCACCGCCGATCTGCCAGGACGGCCGCAGGCTGGCCGGCTGGTGGTGTCGGGCGCCCCCAGCTTCACCTCGCGCTGGCTGCTGCCGCTGCTGCCGCGCTTCACCGAACGCCACCCCGACATCGAGGTGACCCTCGACACCCGCCACCGCATGGTCGAGTTCCCGCGCGACGGCGTCGATGTCGCCATCCGCATGGCCCACGAACCGGCCGGTTGGGGCGACGTGCATGCCGAGCCGCTGGCCCGCGAGCGCCTGATCCCGGTCTGCGCGCCCGATCTGGCGGCCCGCCTGAAGACGCCGGCCGATCTGGCCGGGCAGACCCTGCTGCATGTCTCGGCGGTCGCCGACGACTGGGCGTCGTGGGCGCGGGCGGCCGGCGTCCTGGGGCTGGACCTCTCGCGCGGCCTGCGATTCGACGCGGTGCATCTGGCGCTCGACGCCGCCGTCCAGGGGCTGGGCGTGGCGATGGGCCGGCTGCCCTTGGTGGCGCGCGATCTCGACACCGGGCGGCTGGCGCCGCTGTTCGGCCCGCCGCTGCCCTGCGGCTCGGCCTATTGGCTGGTCGCCGGACCGTCTTGGGCCAAGCGTCCCGAAATAGCCGCCTTCCGGCAATGGCTGCTGGCCGAGTTGGGTCCGGTCGAGCCTTGACCTTGCCGGGATGACCCGTATGTTCTGCGCATGAAAACAATCACGCTGGCATTGCAGGGCGGCGGTACGCACGGGGCTTTCACCTGGGGCGTGCTCGACCGGCTCTTGGAAGATGGGCGCCTGAACGTCGAGGCGATCAGCGCCACCTCGGCCGGCGCGATGAACGCCGCCATGGTGGTCGACGGCCACGCGCGGGCCGGCAGCCAGGGGGCGCGCGAGCAACTGGCCCGGCTATGGAAGGAGATCGCCGCCTCGGGCGCCTACGCCATGGTGCGGCCGACGTGGCTCGACCGCATGGTCAGCGGCTGGGGAATGGGCTTCTCGCCGGCCTATCACATGGTCGAGACGGCGCTTAGGCTGTGGTCGCCCTACGAGTTGAACCCCTGCAACCTCAATCCGCTGGAAAGCCTGATCGGCCGGCTGGTCGATTTCGACCGCCTGCGCGGCGGCGACATCGGGCTGTTCGTCAGCGCGACCAACGTGCTGACCGGCAAGCTGCGCATCTTCGACAAGGCCGAGATCGACGCCCGCGTGCTGGTCGCCTCGGCCGCCGTGCCCCACCTGTTCCAGGCGGTGACCATCGACGGCCAGTCCTATTGGGACGGCGGCTACATGGCCAATCCCGCCATCTACCCGCTGCTGCGCCACGGCGCCAGCAACGACGTGGTGGTGGTGCAGGTCAACCCGATCGGCGCCACCGAGGTGCCGACCACCGCGCTGGGCATCCTGGACCGCATCAACGAGATCAGCTTCAATTCCAGCATCATGCGCGAGATGCACGCCATCGCCTGGCTGACCCGCCTGATCGACCAGGGTCTGGTCGACCCCGCCGCCGGCATCAAGCGCACCCACATCCACCTGATCCACGCCGAGGCCGAGATGTGCCGCCTCGATTCCAGCTCGAAATTCAACACCGAGCCGGCCTTCCTCGACCACCTGTTCCACATGGGCCGCCGCAGCGCCGAAGACTGGCTGGCCAGCACCTTCGACCGCATCGGGGTGGAATCGACGATCGATATCGAAGAGACGTATCTTTAGCGGACCCCTTGCGCCAAACGGCGCGCCAGCGTAGGGTTCGCGCCCGTCCGTAACACTTTCGCAGGGTAGTCCGTCATGGCCTTCATCGCCTCGCGCCTGTCGTTGATCAAGCCGTCGCCCACCATCGCCGTCACGCAGAAGGCGGCGGAACTGAAGGCGCAGGGGCGCGACGTCATCGGCCTGGGGGCCGGCGAGCCCGACTTCGACACGCCCGACAACATCAAGAAGGCGGGCGCCGAGGCGATCGACCGCGGCGAGACCAAATACACCGCCGTCAACGGCACGCTGGCGTTGCGCAAGGCGATCTGCGCCAAGTTCGAGCGCGAGAACGGCCTGAAATACACGCCCGATCAGGTGACGGTCGGCACCGGCGGCAAGCAGGTGATCTACAACGCGCTGATGGCCACCCTGGACAAGGGCGACGAGGTCATCATCCCGGCGCCCTATTGGGTCAGCTATCCCGACATCACCCTGCTGGCCGAGGGCGACCCGGTGTTCGTCGAATGCCCCGAAAGCTCGGGCTTCAAGCTGCGCCCCGAGGATCTTGAGCGCGCCATCACGCCCCGGACCAAGTGGCTGATCCTCAACTCGCCGTCCAACCCGACCGGCGCCGCCTATTCCTGGGACGAGATGAAGGCGCTGACCGACGTGCTGGTCAAGCACCCGCATGTCTGGGTGATGACCGACGACATGTACGAGCACCTGGTCTATGACGGCTTCCGCTTCTGCACGCCGGCCCAGGTCGAGCCGCGCCTGATGGACCGCACGCTGACCATGAACGGCGTGTCGAAGGCCTATGCGATGACCGGCTGGCGCATCGGCTACGCCGCCGGGCCGACCGCCCTGATCAACGCCATCGCCAAGATCCAGTCGCAAAGCACCACCCACGCCTGCTCGATCGCGCAGGCCGCCTCGGTCGAGGCGCTGAACGGGCCGCAGGACTTCATCGCCGAGCGCGGCGCCATCTTCGCCCAGCGCCGCGATCTGGTGGTTGGCCTGCTGAACGACATCCCCGGCATCACCTGCAAGACGCCCGAGGGCGCCTTCTACGTCTATCCCTCGTGCGCCGGCACCCTGGGCAAGAAGACGCCCGAGGGCAAGGTGATCGCCAGCGACGGCGATTTCGTCACCCTGCTGCTGGAAAGCGAAGGCGTCGCGGTGGTGCAGGGCGAGGCTTTCGGCCTGTCGCCCTATTTCCGCATCTCCTACGCCACCTCGAACGAGGCGTTGACCGAGGCCTGCAAGCGCATCAAGCGGTTCTGCGAATCCCTGCGCTAAGGGAAAACCCGCGGCGGCGACACGCCGCCGCGTGACGCCCGCCTCGAACGCCCCGTCAGACCCTCTCCCGACGCATGGGACGGGCACCGATTTTCTGTTGCCTCGACGCCGCTCCGGTGAAACCATCGACGTTCATTGGGGATCGAGCGGAGGAACGGAACGATGTCCAAATTGCCGCGCGTCGCCGCGCTGGTGGGTCCATTCGCCAGCGGCAAGACCAGCCTTCTCGAAAGCCTCCTCCTCGCCACCAACGCCATCACCCGAAAGGGCTCCGTCAAGGAGGGGAACGCGGTCGGCGACTCGTCGCCCGAGGCCCGCGCCCGGATGATGAGCGTCGAGTTGACCGTCGCCTCGACCTTCTATCTCGACGACCCCTGGACCTTCATCGACTGTCCCGGCTCGGTCGAGTTCATGCAGGACACGCTGAACACCCTGATGGTGGCCGACGCCGCCGTGGTGGTGGTCGAGCCCGATCCGGCCCGCGCCGTGATGGCCGCGCCGCTGTTGAAGTTCCTGGACGATCACGGCGTCCCCCACATCATCTTCATCAACAAATGCGAGGCCGGCGACGTCCGCCTGTCCGAGACCATGGAGGCGTTCCAGGCCGTCTCGGACCGCCCGCTGGTGCTGCGCGAATTGCCGTTGCGCGACAAGGGCGAACTGGTCGGCTTCGTCGATCTGGTCTCCGAGCGCGCTTGGCGCTACCGCGCCGGCCAGCCCTCGGAAATGGTGCGCATGCCGGACTCCGCGAAGCCGATCGAGGAATCGGCGCGTCAGGAGATGCTCGAACATCTGGCCGATCTCGACGACCACCTGCTCGAGGAACTGCTGGAGGAGGTTCCGCCGCCCACCGACGAGGTGTACGACAACTTGGCCAAGGATCTGGCCGCCGACCTGATCGTGCCGGTGTTCTTCGGCTCGGCCACCGCCGACCACGGCATCACGCGGCTGCTCAAGGCCCTGCGCCACGAGGTTCCCGAGCCGCGCCAGACCGCCCGCCGCCAAGGCATCGAGGCCGATGGCGGCCCGGTGGCGCGCGTCTTCAAGACCGTCCACGCCCAGCACACCGGCAAAATGTCGCTGGCCCGCGTGTGGCGCGGCTCGTTCGCCGAGAACTCGGTGTCGGACGGCCGCAAGATCGCCGGCCTGTTCGGGCCGCAAGGCGCCACGATGACCAAGGTGCAGTCGGCCCAGGCCGGCGACGTGGTGGGCTTCGCGCGGCTGGACGACATGGCCACCGGCGGCATGCTGGGCGACGCGCAGGAAAGCTGGGCGCCGTGGCCGCAACCGCTGCCGCGCCTGTTCTCGCTGTCGCTGCAAGCGGTGCGCAAGGGCGACGACGTCAAGCTGTCGGGCGCCCTGACCAAGCTGTCCGAGGAAGACCCCTCGCTGACCCTGGAACATAGCGCCGAGACCGGCGAGATGATCCTGTGGGGGCAGGGCGACATCCATCTCCAGGTCGCCGTCGAGCGGCTGAAGAACCGCTTCAACGTCGAGGTCACCACCCAGCGGCCCCAGGTGCCCTATCGCGAGACCATCCGCAAGGCCGCCACCGTGCATGGCCGCCACAAGCGCCAGACCGGCGGTCACGGCCAGTTCGGCGACGTCCACATCGACATCGCGCCGCTGCCGCGCGGCGAGGGCTTCGCCTTCCACGACAAGATCGTGGGCGGGGTGGTGCCGCGCCAATACATCCCCTCGGTCGAGGAGGGCGCGCGCGAGTTCCTCGCCCAGGGCGCTCTGGGCTTCCCGGTGGTCGATCTGGCGGTGACGCTGACCAATGGCAGCTATCACGCGGTCGACAGCTCGGACATGGCCTTCAAGACCGCCGCCCGCATCGCGATGGCCGAGGGCCTGCCGAAATGCGAGCCGGTGCTGCTTGAACCGATCATCCAGGTCGAGGTCTCGGTGCCCAACGAATACACCTCGAAGGCGCAGCGGGTGATCTCGGGCCGGCGCGGCCAGATCCTCGGCTACGAGGCCAAGGAGAACTGGAAGGGCTGGGATTCGGTCAGCGCCTGGCTGCCCCAGGCCGAGATGCACGACCTGATCATCGAACTGCGCTCGCTGACCATGGGCGTCGGAACCTTCTCGTGGCGCTTCGACCATTTGCAGGAGTTCACCGGCAAATCGGCCGAGAAGGTGGTCGAAGCGCGCAAGGCCGCCCTGGACGGCTGATAGCCGCGAGGGGGCGTTGCCGCGCGGGCGGCGCTTCCCCACATCCCCGGCGGGACCATCCCGACGGGGGAGCCATGAGCAGCGAGACCCTTCACGCGCCGCGCGACCGCTTAAGCCGCGAGACCATCGACGCCCATCAGGCGATCGTCTCGTTGATGGAGGAATTGGACGCCGTAGACTGGTATCAGCAGCGGGCCGACGACTGCGACGACCCGGCGCTGAAGGAGATCCTGCTCCACAACATGCGGGAAGAGGTCGAACACGCCGCCATGCTGCTGGAATGGCTGCGCCGCCACAGCGCGGTGTTCGACCGCGAGCTGAGGGCGCGCCTGTTCACCGACGACCCGATCGCCGCCGATGGCGAGGAAGGCCCCGCCCCCGCCCCATCAAGACCGGCCGCGCCGCGCGGCTTCACCATCGGCACCATGAAGGAGGCCCCGTGATGGACCCGCTGGCGCGCCAAGCGGCGCCCTTCGACGCCTCCTTGTGGGACGCGATCGACGAGGCCGCCGTGCGGGCGGCGCGACCGCTGATCACGGCGCGCCGCTTCCTCGACGTCGAAGGCCCCTTCGGCCTGGGCCTGACCACCGTCGAGGTGGGCAATGACGGGCTGTGCCGCCAACCCGCCCCCGAGGAGGCCGGCGCGGTGATGGGCGTGGCGCTGTCGGTGCCGCTGTTGCGCAAGACCTTCCAATTAAGCCTGCGCCGCCTGGCCGCCGCCGAGCAGGGCCAGCCGCTCGACCTGCGCGCCGTCGAGGACGCCGCCGAGGCGGTGGCGCGGCGCGAGGAGGAGATGGTCTATTCCGGCCAGCCCGCCTTCCATCTGGCCGGCCTGCTGACCGCCCCCGGCCGCACCCACCGCCGCCTGGGCGACTGGAGCGACATGGATCAGGCGCTGGCCGACGTGCTGGGCGCGGTGACCGCGCTGGATCAGGCGGGCTATCCCGGCCCCTACGCCCTGGTCGCCTCGGCCGCGCTGTACAACAGCCTGTTCCGCCGCTACGAGCACAGCGACATGCTGCAAGTCGAGCACCTGTCGCGCCTGTGCACGCTGGGCATCCACAAGACCCACATCGACGGCGCGGCGGTGATCGACCCGCGCGCCGGCAAGCTGGTGGTCGGCGAGGATTTGCGCGCCGGCTACTCCCACCAGGACGGCGTCCACGCCCATATGCACCTGACCGAGAGCATCGTGCTGAAGCTGGACGAGACCCGCGCGATCTGCACGCTGGGACGCGAGGAGCCGGCGACGACGGCGGCCTGAGCG
>JADFZP010000171.1 GCA_015232485.1 Alphaproteobacteria bacterium | reverse complement strand
TTCCCCCATCCATCGGTGTAATCTCGCCTTCCACCAAAGGTGAGAGATGACCGACCTGCCCATTGTGCTGGTGATCGACGACGAGGTGCGCTCGCAAGAGGCGTTGCGCCGGGTGCTGGGCGATGATTTCCACGTCCTGACGGCCGGCGGCGCGGCCGAGGCCGAGGCGTTGCTGGAAGCCGAGATGGTCCATGTCATCTTGTGCGACCAGCGCATGCCGGGCACGCCGGGGGTGCGGTTCCTGAAGGAGGTTCGCCAGCGCTGGCCCGATCCGGTGCGGATGATCATTTCGGGGCACGCCGACACCGAAGACATCATCGCGGGCGTCAACGAGGCGGGCATCTACCGCTACATCTCGAAGCCGTGGGAGCCCGACGCGTTGCTGCGCACGGTGCGCGACGCGGCGCAGATCTTCACCCTGCAACGCGAGAACGAATCCGCCTCGCTGGAGATCAAGCTTACCGCCGACAGCCTGGAGCGGGTGGTGGCGCGCAAGAAGACCGCGCTCAAGCGCCACCATCATTTCGACCGCATCGTGCATGCCGAGACCTCGCCGTTGCGCGATTGCGCCGAGATGGCGCGGCGCATCGCCCGCTTCGACATCTCGGTGCTGCTGACCGGCGAGTCGGGCACCGGCAAGGAGTTGCTGGCCCGCGCCATCCATTACAATTCGACGCGCGCCGATGGCGCCTTCGTGATCGAGAACTGCGGCGCCCTGCCCGACCAGCTTCTCGAATCCGAGCTGTTCGGCTGCAAGAAGGGCGCCTTCACCGGCGCCTACGAGGACCGCATCGGCCTGTTCGAGCAGGCCAATGGCGGCACCATCTTCCTGGACGAGATCGGCGAGACCTCGCCCGCCTTCCAGGTCAAGCTGCTGCGCGTGCTTCAGGAGGGCGAGATCCGCCCGCTCGGCGCCCGCCTGACCCGCAAGATCGACGTCCGCGTGATCGCCGCCACCAACCGCGACCTTGACCAAGAGGTGATGGCGGGGCGGTTCCGGCGCGATCTGTTCTACCGGCTGGCCGCCTTCCCCATCCACCTTCCGCCGTTGCGCGAGCGGCCGATGGACGTGCCGCTGCTGGCCGACATGCTGGTCGCCGAGGCGATCAAGGCGTTCGGCCGGCCGGTGCGCGGCTTCACCGATGGGGCGATGGCTTTGATGCGGGCCTATGACTGGCCGGGCAACGTCCGCGAGATGCAAAACGAGATCCAGCGCATGATGGCGCTGGCCGATGGCGAGTGGCTGGATTCCGGCCTGCTGTCGGGGCGCATTCGCGGGCAGGCCCGCCCGCCCGAGGACGAGGGCTCGGCCGGCACCCTCAAGGACCGCGTCGAGATGCTGGAGGAGGGCATCCTGCGCGAGGCGCTTGGCCGCCATTCCTGGAACATCAGCCGCGTCGCCCAGGAACTGGGCCTGTCGCGCGTCGGCCTGCGCGGCAAGCTGGTGCGCTATGGCCTGGAGCGGGCCGGGTGATGGCCCAGTCGCGCCCACCCTTGAACCTCGACACCGAGCTTCCGCATCTGCCCGACGCCCAGGAGACCGCCTGGATCGAGGTGATCCGCAAGATGGAGGAGGTCTATTCCGACCTGATCCGCTACGAGGTCGATCTCGAAGAAAAGAACAAGGCGCTGGAGGACGCCCAGCGTTTCATCACCAGCGTGCTGACCTCGATGTCCGACGTGTTGGTGGTCTGCGACTCGCGCGGCCGGGTGCAGCAGGTCAACCAGGCGTTCCACGACCTGACCGGACTGGCCGGCGACGAGTTGATCGGCCAGCCGGTGCGCGGCCTGTTCGCCGAGGAGGACCAAGGCCGCCTGACCTTCTGCGAAGTGGCCGGAACCCCGGTGCGCGACCGCGAGGCGCGCCTCAGGTCCCGCGACGGCCTGACCGATTGGGTGGCGCTGAACTGCTCGCCGCGCCTGGACACCCGCGGGCGCGCCGCCGGCATGGTGCTGATCGGCCGCCCGCTGGGCGAGTTGCGCCGCGCCTATCAGGCGCTGAACGACGCCCACGCCGAGTTGAAGCAGACCCAGCGGCAATTGGTCCAGTCCGAGAAGATGGCCTCGCTGGGCCGGCTGGTGGCCGGCGTGGCGCACGAGTTGAACAATCCGATCAGCTTCATCTATGGCAACGTCCACACCTTGGGGAAATACCGGGAACGGCTGAACACCTATTTCGCCGCGCTGCATGGCGAGGCCTCGCCCGAGGACCGCGCCGCCCTGCGCGAGCGGCTGCGCATCGACCGGCTGCTCGACGATCTGGGGCCGCTGATCGAGGGCACCCTGGAAGGCGCCGAGCGGGTCACCGACATCGTCAAGAATTTGCGCCGGCTGTCGTTCAGCCGATCGGGCGAGGCCGAGGCGTTCGAGCTGGGCGCGGTGATCCGCACCGCCGTGCAATGGACGATCAAGGGCGGTGGCGGAACGGCCGATTTCGCCCTGGACCTCGCCCCCGACCTGCACACGCGCGGCCATTCCGGGCAGATCCATCAAGTGATGGTCAATCTGGTGCGCAACGCCCTTGACGCCGCCGCCTCGGCCGCCCGCCCCGAAATCCGCATCCGCGCCGAGCGCCTGCCCGGCCTGCTGCGGGTGACGGTGGCCGACAACGGCCCAGGCATCGCGCCCGACGACATCTCGCGCGTCTTCGATCCCTTCTTCACCACCAAGGTGGTGGGCCAGGGGACCGGACTGGGCCTGTGGATCAGCTATGGCATCGTCAAGGAGCATGGCGGCGCCATCGAGGCCGCCAACCGCCCCGAGGGCGGCGCCGCCTTCGTCTTCACCCTTCCGGCCGGTGAGCCGTGACGCTGTCCGTCCGCCTGGGCCTTTATTACGCGGCGATCTTCGGCGTGATCGGCATCCATCTGCCGTTCTTCCCGCTGTGGCTGAAGGCGCAGGGCTTCGACGCCGGCCAGATCGGCGTGATCCTGTCGGCGATGTTCCTTTTGAAGATCGTCACCAATCCGGCGGTCGGCGGCATGGTCGACCGGCGCGGCGATCGGCGGCGGCCCCTGATCTTCTTCAGCGCCGCCAGCTTCGTCGCCTTCGCGTTGTACGTCTTCTGGCGCGACTTCTGGTCCGTGCTGGCCATCACCCTGCTGGCCACCGCCGTGTTCGCCCCGGTGGTGCCGGTTTCGGACAATCTGACCCTGTTGGCGATCCGCGCCCGCGGACTGGATTACGGACGCATCCGGCTGTGGGGATCGATCGCCTTCATCGCCACCTCGATGCTGGGCGGGCGGCTGGTCGGCCTGTATCCGCCCGACGTGGTGCTGCTGCTGATCCTGTGCGGGCTGGGGTTGATGGCGCTGTCCGCCGTGGGCCTGCCCGACGTGCGCACCGAGGCGGCCGGGCGGCGTGGTCCGCCGGCCTGGGAACTGCTGCGCAGCCCGATCTTCTTGTTGTTCGTGGGCGCCACCAGCCTGAACCAGATGAGCCATTCCATCTATTACGGCTTCGCCACCATCCATTGGGAGGCGGCCGGGTTGCCGTCCTGGCTGATCGGCGGATTGTGGGCCGAGGGCGTGATCGCCGAGGTACTGCTGTTCGCCTGGAGCGGCAAGGTGGTGGCGCGGGTTGGGCCGACCCGGCTGATCCTGCTGGCCTGCGCGGCGGGCGTGCTGCGCTGGGCGGTGATGGGCATGGGCACCACCCTGCCCGCCCTGGCGGCCGTGCAAATCCTGCACGCCATGACCTTCGGCTGCGCCCATCTCGGCGCCATGCACTTCATGCAGCGGGCGGCGCCCCCCAGCCTGTCGGTGCGCGCCCAGACCCTTTACACCTCGCTGACCATGGGCATCGCCCCCGGTCTGTCGATGCTGATCTCGGGCCAGCTTTACGAGGCGGCGGGGGGACTGGCCTTCGCGGTGATGGCGGTGCTCAGCCTGATGGGCGCGCTGCTGGCCCGCCTCCTGGTCGCCCGCTGGGATGGCGGCGTGCTGCCGATTTCCCGTTGACCCGATCCTTCGGACTACCCATTTGGAGGGAACGGGAGAACTTTCGGCGAGGCGCCGCGAAGTTGGAGTGCGGCGCGTCTCTTCCGATCCTGTTGGTTTGGCCATCGCGCCGAAGGAACCCACGTGTTGCGCGAGCGGCGATCCCGCGCTAATGAGAGGCCATGGGGGTACCAGATAGTGTCATCGTTCCGTCACCGCACCACGATCGCCTTCGCCTTGACCGCAGGACTGCTGGCGACCTCGCCCGCCGTGGCGAACGCGCCGGCCGTGGTCGCCGTGCCTTTGGCCGGAGCCGTGGCCTCGGCGCTCGCCGGACAGGACGAACGCCTGTCCTTGGCCCTGCTGCGCCAGATTTACGGCGCGCGCGCCAATAGCCCGGTCTGGGTCGAAGGGTTGGGCCTGACGGCGCGCGGCGAGAAGGCGCTGGCCGCGCTGGAAGCGGCCTCGTCGCACGCCATCGACCCGGCCGGCTATCACCTGCCGGCGATCGCCAAGGCTCGCCATGCCGCCGCCTCGGGCGACGCGGCGGCGGCGGCGCGACTCGAATTGCTGCTCAGCGACGGTCTGGTGCGTCATGCCCGCGACCTCGCCCAGGGCCAGATCGAGCCGCAGGTCGCGCAGGACGACTGGACCATCAAGCATCCGACATTCGACGGGGCGAAGTTCCTGGCCGAGGCGATGGGCTCGGACGACCCCGGCGCGCTGGCCGCGGCGCGGGCGCCCAATTCCGAAGCCTATGGGCTGTTGCGCCAAGCGCTGGCCCGCTACCGCGCCCTGGCCGAGGCGGGCGGCTGGCCGGCGATTCCCGATGGACCGAAGCTGGAACCCGGCATGGAGGACGAGCGCGTGCCGGTCCTGCGCCGCCGGTTGGCCGCCACCGGCGAGCTGGCCTATGTCGAGAGCAAGCTTTACGACGAGCCGCTGAAGGCGGCGATCGAGTTGTTCCAGATCCGCCACGGGCTGACCCCCGACGCGGTGATCGGCCATCAAACCCTGGCCAGTCTGAACGTGCCCGCCGAGCGGCGCGTCGCGCAGATCGTAGCCAACCTGGAACGCTGGCGCTGGCTGCCGCGCAAGGTCGAACCGAGCCACATCTCGGTCAACGTCGCCGCCGCCAGCCTGAAGGTTATCGAAAACGGCGTCGAGACGATGGACATGCGGGTCATCGCGGGCGATCCCAAGCACCACACGCCGGTGATCGCCGACATCATCACCGCCGTCACCATCAATCCCGCGTGGCACGTGCCGCAGTCGATCGCCGGCAAGGAGATCCTGCCGCAACTGCGCAAGAACCCCGATTACCTGGCGGCGAACCGCATGACGGTGATGGGATGGGACGACGCCACCCTGATCGACTGGCATCAGGTCAGCACCACGGCCTTTCCCTTCCGCCTGCGCCAGAATCCGGGGCCGGACAATTCGCTGGGCCTGTTGAAGTTCAATCTGACCAACCCGCTGAACATCTATCTGCACGACACGCCGACCCGGCATCTGTTCGCCCGCGACCGCCGCTGGCTCAGCCATGGCTGCGTGCGGCTGCAAAAGCCGGCCGATCTGGCCCAACATCTGCTGGGCGCGAAATGGACGCCCGAGCGGCTGAACGCCCTGGTCGACGCGCAAGAGACGGTGACGGTCGGGCTGCCCAAGCCAATGCCGGTCTACCTGCTGTACTGGACCGCCTGGGTCGAGGCCGACGGCTCGACGCATTTCCGCGGCGACATCTATGACCGCGATTCGCGCCTGAACGAGGCGCTGTCCGCCCGGCGCTCGACCCGTACCCTGGTCGCCGCCTCGCCCTGACCAGCGCTTTGGCGATTGCTCCCCCCCCACCAAGGTGGTATCACTTGACGCCATAGGGGTAGCAAGAACGCTGGGACATGGATAACAACAACGACACCGGCCTGCGAAAGGTCGTTTGCCGTCGCGCGTTGTTCGCCTTTGCTGCGGCGGCCGCGACGTTGATGGTTCCGAAATGGGCGCAGGCGGCGGCGAAAGCCCGCAAGCCGCGTCCGGAACGATCTCTCTCCCTTTACAATCTCCACACCGGGGAGTCGGTCAAGGCCACCTATTGGGCCGACGGCAAGTACCTGGGCTCGGAGATGCGCTCGATTTGGCGGGTGATGCGGGACCACCGCACCGACGAGACCCACCCCATCGACCCCGAAGTCTTCGACCTCCTGTTCGCCCTGCAACGCAAGCTGCGCACCTCGCAGCCGTTCCAGATCGTCTCGGGATACCGCTCGCCGGTGACCAACGCGATGCTGGCCGAGCAAAGCGACGGCGTCGCCAATCACAGCCTTCACATGGTCGGCAAGGCGGTCGACGTGCGGATCCAGGGTCAGGCGGTGCGCACCATCGGCCGCGCCGCGCTGCAACTGAAGCAGGGCGGAGTCGGCATGTATCCGCGGTCGAACTTCGTCCATGTGGACGTCGGCCCGGTTCGCCGCTGGTAGCATCCTGACCCGGCGCCGCATCGCCCTATGGGCCGGCGCCGTCGTGGCGGTTTACGTCGCCTTGGGGATCGGCTTCCATGTCGTCACCCGCCGGCAGACCGAGGCGGGTGGAAACCCCGCCGTCACCGACTTCAACACCTTCTACGCCGCCCCCCTGCTGATCGCCCGCGATGGCGCCGCCGCCTTGTACGACAATGCCCGGCTGCATCCCGTCGAGAAGGAGGCCGTCAACTTGGCCCATGGCGGCCGATTGAGCGCCGCCCAGTTGGACACCGTGCCGGTGTTCGGCTGGTACTATCCGCCAAGCTTCGCGCTGTTCCTGATCTGGCTGCCGTTGCTGCCCTACATGGCGGCCTATCTCGCCTGGGGCGCCGTGACCGCCATCCCCTATCTGGCCGCCATGCGGGCGGCGGCGCGCGATCCGCTGGGGCCGCTGCTCGGGCTCGCCTATCCGGCCGCGATGATCAACGGGCTGTTCGGCCAGAACGGCTTTCTGAGCGCCGGCCTGCTGGGACTAGGCCTCGTGCTGCTCGAACGCCGGCCGGTCGCCGCCGGCCTGTGCATCGGGCTGTTGTCCTTCAAGCCGCAATTGGGGCCGCTGATCCCGCTGGCGCTGGCGGCCGGTG
>JADFZP010000170.1 GCA_015232485.1 Alphaproteobacteria bacterium | reverse complement strand
GGCACCATATCAGCGTCAGAGCTTGCACAGACGGCCGCATCAAATGAGTCGATTGTTTGCTTTCGCATTTATTGATTGTCAATTGAAGGTTCCAGTAATCAACGAATACAGCCATCCGCATTTGTTCCCCTCCTCCGTTGCGACGTTGACAGGCGAGGCATCGAGGGCTAGATATTTCTCATTGCATCCCATCCGTCGTGCCCGTGGGGCGTGAAACGCGGCGGATCATGGTACCCCCAGGGGCGCGTCTCGACGCGCCCCTGTATTTTTGTTTAGCACCTTCGGCGCGTGTGTTGAACCTTTAGTCGAGGTTGGCGCCACCCGGCTATGCTCGGCGGCCTAATCCCCTTTCGCGGCGGCGGCGTCGGGCTATTTGGTCGGGATGCTGCCGATCCTAGCCGGCCTGGCCGTCCTGGCCCTGTGGCCCAACGCCAGTCTCGCCGCCGAGGAGCCGCCCGCCGCCGGGCTGTTCAGTGGGCATCGGCTGTTCCAGCCGCTGATCGCCGATCCGCGCTGGCCGCATTTCTCGGCCTCGTATCAGCGGTTCCAGGGCCGTGACGGGCCGGAACACGTCGGCGCCGCCAGCTTTGGCCAGTTGGTCAATCTGTACGGGGCTCCGTTCGGCGGCCAGGGCGAATGGTCGGTCGGGGTGCAGGCGGCGGTGTTCGCGATGTTCGACTTGGCCGCCCCGTCCAAGGATCTGGTCAACGCGGATTACTGGGTCGGCATTCCCTTCAGCTATCGGCGGGGCGACGTTTCGGCGCTGCTGCGGCTGTTCCATCAAAGTTCGCATCTCGGCGACGAATTCCTGCTGCGCCACCGCGTGGACCGGGTCAACCTGTCCTACGAGGCGATCGACCTCAAACTGTCGCGCGATTGGTCCGAGGGCGTGCGCCTTTACGGCGGCGGCGGATGGCTGATCCATCGCGAACCCGAGGAGCTTGATCCCTGGCTGGCGCAAGTCGGAGCCGAGTTCCGTTGGCCGGGCACCCTGGCCAACGGCCTGTTGCGTCCGGTGGCCGGGGTCGATCTGCAATTCCTGGACGAGAACGACTGGCAGGCGGATCTATCGCTGCGGGCCGGCGTGGAACTGCTGGGGGTCGAAAATAACGACTACTCCGTGCAAATCCTCTTTGAGTATTTTTCCGGGCGGAACCCCAACGGGCAGTTCTATACCAGGGACCTTGAGTACCTCGGGTTGGGGCTGCACGTCTTTTTCTGACCATTACGACATCGCCATGCGGCGCCCCGCCTTCCGGCGCGAACGCCGGAATGCTATAAGGGGCGCCTCCGACGGTGGGTCGGATTCTCTGATGGGGGACACATGAAGGGTTTCGCTTTCGCCGCCGCCGCGGCCTTCGGTCTGCTTCTCTCGACGCAGGCTTTGGCCGCCGGCAAGCAGGATTTCACCCTGGTCAACAAGACCGGTTATGAAATCGATCAGGTCTATGTCTCGAAGAGCAATGCCTCGGATTGGGGTGACGACATCCTGGGCAAGGACACCATGGACAACGGCACGTCCGAGGAGATCGAGTTCGAGCCCAAGGATTCGACCTGCAAATGGGATCTGATGGTCGTGTGGACCGACAAGACCAAGGCCGAATGGGAAGGCATCAACCTTTGCGAGACCAACACGGTCACGATCAAGTACGATCGCAAGACCGACAAGGCTTCGGTCGATCTGAAGTGACGCGACCGCGCCGCCCCGGAACGAAACGGCCGGGGCGGTGCGACCCTCTCGCGGCGAAAGGCCATACAAGGTTAACGATTCGATAACAGCCCTTTGATACTCTCACCGGATGTCATCGGGGGAAATGGTCATGCAGGCAGGGGAAGCGTCGACACGCCAACGTGGGCGTGGCGCATCCGGCCCGCTTAGCAGCGACGAACTGCGCGCGGCATCGACGCTCAGGCAGGCCAAGGATGTGGCCGAGGAAATCGAGGCGTTGCGCACACGGCTGCGTGACACCAAGCCGGGCGACCGCAACCGGGCGCGGCTCGACGCCACGCTTTACGACGCCACCATGCGCCTCAACAACATCATGGCCCTGGCCGTCTTCCGGTTGAGCCAGATCACCCGCGAGGAACTCCAGGCGCAGTTGAGCGAAGGCATCAACGAATTGCGCGACCGCGTCAAGCGGATGAGCACCGAGATGATCACGCGGCGCATCGCCGAAATCCACGACAAGGCGGCCGCCGTTCTTGGTGGCGCGCCCTATCCGGTGGGATTGGCCACCCGATTGCGGGAAGCCTATATTGAACTGGTCGGCAATCTGTCGGGCCTCGGTGGCGTCGACGAGCTGGAGGGAGACGAGCGCGCCCTGGTGCAAAGCACCTCGGACGCCATCGACCGACTGGCTTCGATCGAAGGCAAGTTTGGCATGTTGAGGGAGCTCGACAACAGCGAGCGGTGACAATGTTCGGCGACGGCAGAAGGGCGAAATCCAGCGACCATCTTAGGCGAACGGCGCGCATCTACGTGGATGCGCTGGCCGAGCGTCTGGACGAACTCAGCCGGCTCGCCACGCAGGCGCGCACCATCCGCGGCTATTCCGTCGACACCTATCCGACCTTCAAAGCGATCTATTACGAGTTCCTGCGCCAAAGCGACGAGTACCAGGGCCTAAGCTATCTCGCCCAGGAGGCGATCGCCGCCTTGCCGCAGGAGGACGATGGCCAGCGCGCGGCGCAACGGGAATTGGCCGACAATTTCCGCCAGTTGCAGGTGCCCATGCTGCGCGAGGTGATCCGCACCAACTTCCGTCTGCTGCGCATCTGGGAGGACCGGGTGACCCAGGGAGTCGAATTGCCGCTCGATTCGCGGCAAGCCTTCCTGGACTGCGTGCGCGTCATCCACGAAGCCAAGTCCCAGCTTCAGCGCGAGGAATACGCGCCGCTGCTCGACCCCGAGACGCTGGAGATCGCCGACCGCGCCAAGCGCCTGCTGGAAACTTTGCTCGAGCGCGCGCCGAATCTGGTCGAATTCCTGGAGGACCGCGACCGAAACGAGCGGATTTGAGCCCCGCTCAGCCGGCGAATCCACCCTTGATCAACATCTGGTGGAAGGCGCGCAGGGCCTTCTGCCGACCCTCGTCGGTCGCGATACCCTCGGTGTAGGTGGCGTCGAAATTCGGCGCGCGCAGATGGACGAGCACGCGTTCGCGCGCCAGCTTGCTCGACCTGCCGCGTTCGGGCAGCACGCCCGCGGCGCAGAAATTCACCAAATGATTGGCGCGCGTTCTAAGGGGGCTGCCCTTGTCGTCCAGCTTTTCGATGATGCCTTCGCGGAGCAGGTATTGGCACAGCGCCTCGTCGATCAGGTCGGCGATGCGCGCCTTTTCGGCCTCGGGAAGCTGGGATTCCAGCGCGGCGCGATGCATGGCGGTCAGGTGCAGCATGCGCTCGCGCGGCGGCCGGCCGCGCGGCGAGATGCGGTTGATGTCGCGGTGGCCCACCAGATAATTCAGATGGCCGACGATATCGTCGAGAAACTCGGCCCCCATCTCGGAGCCGGCGAGGTCGAGCAGATAGACGAAGCGGAAGCGCGCTTCGGGAAGCGCCGCGATGCAGCCCTGAATCGCCTTGTTGCGGCCGCCGCGTCCGCCCTCTTCCAGGCTGCGGCCGAAACGCAGGGTCAGCGCCTCGGCGGTCGATGGTCCGCCAAACAGGCCGGTCGGCGTACACAAACGTTGGGCGACCTGCTTGAAGCACTCCTTCTCGTGGGACGGTTCGTTCTTGTTGAGCGGCTGCGCGCTGCGCAGGGCGCGGCGGATGCGGTCGACCAGCGCCTCGCGGCAGCAACCCAGCCGGCCCTCGCCGATCAGCCGGTTGATCTTGGGCATCGCGGCGTCGGGATCGACGTTGTCGTTCGAGTAGCAGCCCTCGGCCAGATCGATCAGTCGGATCAGGGTGGTCGCCAGATTGGGCTGGAGGCCCAGCATGTCCTCGGTGATCGCCGGCGTGGCGATCAGATCGGCCGCCGCGCCGTCGAGCAGGCCCAGCGGATGGCTTGGCAGCGCGTCGTTCATCAATCCGGCGACCCGCTCCAGCTTGGCCAACCAACTGCGGTTGTTGACCAGATCGGCCGACAGCACCACCAGCGACAAATAGTCCTGGTCGTCGGGGCTGCCGCATCGTTCCAGCTTGGCGACCACCTCGCCGAAATCAGCACCCAGCTCGGGCAGGCGCCGCCGTTCGGCCTCACGGGCGCGCGAGGCCATCTGATCGAAGGTGCGGAACAACTCGTCGCGGCGCTGGCGGGAATCGCCCGCGCCATCGCTGGTCTGCAGGGTCGCCACCCGGTCGATCGCCGATGGGTACAGCGAGTCCAACTCCTGCACCTTCTTGATCTGGCGATAATTATGCATCAGCTCGGTGGGGGTCAGGATGGCCTGGTCGAAATATCGCCTGAGCAGGCGGTTGACCGTCATCCGGCTGGACAGGGCGTAATAATCGTTGGGCTGCTGGCACACGGGCGCCTCGTCGATGGCGACGATTCGCGCGTCCTCCTCCTCGGCTTCCTTCAGCTTCTCGAAGATGACGCTTTCAGTGACCGAGCCGTCCGAGCGTTCCCAGTTCCGCACGACGCGGACGCCTCGGACCTTCTTGTTGGCGACCAACTTCGCCGCCATGTCGCGGGCCGGCTTCTCGGAATCCTTCAGCTCATGGACGACCCAGTGATCGTCCTTGAATAGCTGTATTTCAAAGCTTTCGCGGCTTCTTGCCACGTCATATCCTCCAGAGCGCCCTTCTGGGCTTGACTCATTCTATGCCCGCTTGAAGCTTTCCGAAAGATCGAATGAATGGCGAACACGCCGTCTTTGCGTTATTAGGCGATGCGATTTCCGAGGGGGGATGTATGGGTTTCCGCATAGTGCAGGTTTCGGATCTGCACCTTTCGCGCGATAGGGCGTATTTCTTTGACAACTGGGACGTCTTCGTCGGGCTGATCCGCGATGATCCGCCCGACTTGGTCGTGGTGTCTGGCGATCTGTCGTTCGACGGCTGGGGCGACCCGGCGGCGCTGGCGTTCGCGCGCGAGCAGATCGCGCGCCTCAAGGTGCCGGTGCGGATTCTGCCCGGCAACCACGACATCGGCGAAAGCCCCGCCGGGCCGCGCCCGGGGCGCGCCGTGACAAAGGCGCACCATCGGCGGTTCCTCGACCTTTTCGGCGAGGACCGTTGGACCGTCGCGCTGGGCGAGTGGACGCTGATCGGCATCGATAGCGAAATTTTCCGAAGTGGACTGGACGCCGAGGCCGCGCAACGCCTTTGGCTGGAAGCCACCCTGGCCGAAACGGCCGGCCCCGTGGCGCTGTTCATGCACAAGCCGCTCTATCTCGACGATCCCGAAGACGAACGGGTCACCGCCGGCTGGTGCGACCCCCTATCGCGGCGCTGGCTGTTCGGCCTGATCGAGCGCCACGACGTGCGGGTGGTCGGCAGCGGCCATCTGCACATCTGGCGCCACGTGCGGCACGGCGATACCGACATCGTCTGGGCCCCGTCGACCAGCTTCGTCAACGCCGACGAGCGCAAACCCGACCATGGCGGCACCCACCGGGTCGGCTTCGTCGAATATCGGCTCGAGGGAAACGAAGCCGAAATCCGCTTCGTCGAACCGGCGCTGTTCGCCAATATCGACCTGCGCAACTGGTTCCGCTCGGGCCGCAGCGCCCTCCATCTCCCACCCCGGCCGCTTTGCCGTACAAGCAACGAAAGCGGCTAACGCCGCTTTCGCCGGGGCCATTGGGGTTGGGGATCTCGGGTTATCGGGCGCCTCCCTGGTTGAGCAGCACTTGGCGCGTCTGGCGGCGCAGGCGCTTGGTCATCACGTCCATCAGCTTGCGCATGAAGGGCGGCGTGCGGGTCATGTAGTCGTCGAACGCCTCGCGCGGCACGATGGCCAGAACCGTCTGCTTGACGGCGCGGGCGGTGGCCGAGCGGGCCTCGCCGTCGATCAGCGCCATCTCGCCCAGGATTTCGCCGCGGCTCAGCGTGGTGATGACGGTGCAGTCGTCACCATTCTCGTCGATCAGCTCGATCAGGCCGGACTCGATGATGTAGGCCACCGAGGCCGGATCTCCCTGATGGAAGATGCGGGTTCCGGGCGCGACGACCATGCGTTCGAGCACTCGCTGCCCACGGGGGCCGTCGTCGTTCGAAGGATTTTGCATCGCGGTCGCCGTGTTCATGTTGGCCTGCCGATCATTGGTGTTCGTCTTGACACCAATATACGGACCAATCCTGAAATAGAGCAAGTCTATACAGAAGTTTGTCTATAGCGCTTTTCCATATTTACTTTGTGCTTTTCCGTAAAATTTGAAACGTTAGCCCCACAGTCCTTGTTCCGGCGGCTGGATCAGCGCGCCGCTGAAGGCGAGGCCGCCCTCGCGGTCGCGATCGAGCAGCAGCGGGCCGTCGAGATCGGCCACGGCGGCCCCCTGGGCGATCAGCATCGCCGGGGCGATGGCCAGCGAGGTCGAGACCATGCAGCCGACCATCACGCCCAACCCGGCCTGGGCGGCGAGGCGGCGGACGCGGAACGCCTCGGTCAGCCCGCCGGTCTTGTCCAGCTTGACGTTGACCATTCGATACCGTCCACCTAAGCCGGCCAGCGAGGCGGCGTCGTGGCAGGATTCGTCGGCGCATAGCGGCACCGGGCTGGCGAAGCCGGCCAGCGGGCCATCGGCGGCGGCGGGCAGCGGCTGCTCGATCAGTTCGACGCCCAGCGCGGCGAGCGGGGGGGCGAGTTGGCGCAGGCGGTCGATGTCCCAGGCCTCGTTGGCGTCGACCACCAGACGGGCCGAGGGGGCGCCGTCGCGCACCGCCTTGACCCGGTCGAGATCGAATTCGTCGCCGGCCATCTTCAGTTTGAGCAGCGGCAGGGTGGACACGGCGCGCGCCGCCTCGGCCATCGCGGCCGGCGCGTCGATGCCCAGGGTGAAGGCGGTGGTCACCGGGCCGGGTGGGGGAAGGCCGGCCAATTCCCAGACGCGGCGGCCCCGCCGCTTGGCTTCGAGGTCCCAGAACGCGCAGTCGAGCGCGTTACGCGCCGCTCCGGCCGGCAGCAGGCGTTG
>JADFZP010000169.1 GCA_015232485.1 Alphaproteobacteria bacterium | reverse complement strand
CGCCGCTCCGAGCGAGCGCTTGCCGGAGCGGCGGGTTTACCTCGAAGACGCCCGCGATATCGGGCGGGTCGCGGCCATCATCCGCATGCCGCGCGCGCCATCCTTTCCCTTCCCACACCCGAACCCGTCGCGGGCCTAGACTCCAAGCCCCAACGACAATCGAGGTGACGCATGACGGGATCGGTCCTGGTGACGGGTGGCGCCGGCTATATCGGCAGCCATGCGGCCCTCGCGCTGCTCGATGCCGGCTGGAGGGTTACGGTGGTCGACGATCTGTCGACCGGGCGTCGCGAACTGGTGCCGATCGGCGCCCGTCTGGTGCGGGCCGACGCCGGCGATCTGGCGCGCATGACGGGCCTGTTGCGCGAGATCGACTGCACCGCCGTCATGCACTTCGCCGGCTCGACGGTGGTGCCGGATTCGGTGCGCAATCCCCTGGCCTATTACCGCAACAACAGCATGGCCAGCCTGTCGTTGATCGACGCGGCGACCCGCTGGGGCGTTCGCGCCTTCATTTTCTCGTCGACGGCCGCGGTGTACGGCAACCCGAAGCGCCTGCCGGTCGACGAGGAGTGCGAGCCCCGGCCAATCTCGCCCTACGGCGTGTCGAAGCTGGTGGTCGAGCGCGTCCTGGAGGACACCGGCCGGGCGCACGGCTTACCCTGGATGGCGTTGCGCTACTTCAACGTGGCCGGCGCCGATCCGCTGGGCCGTAGCGGCCAAAGCACGCCCGAGGCCACCCATCTGATCAAGGTGGCCTGCGAAGTGGCCTGCGGCCGCCGCGAGCGGTTGACCATCCACGGCGACGACTACGACACCCCCGACGGCACCTGCGTCCGCGACTTCATCCATGTCACCGACCTGGCGGCGGCGCATGTCGCGGCCCTCGAATACCTGCTCTCGGGCGGCGCCCCGCAGGTGCTCGACTGCGGCTATGGCCGCGGCATCTCGGTGCGCGAGGTGATCGACACCATCGGCCGCCTCGCCGGGCGGCCGTTGCCCGTCGTCGTGGGACCGCGGCGGGCGGGCGACATCGTCGCCATGGTGGCGAGTGGCGCGAAGCTGCGCCGGGTGCTCGGCTGGCAGCCGCGCCACGACGGACTCGACGCCATCATGGGCTCGGCGCTGGCCTGGGAAATCCGTCAGACGTCCACTTGGCGGGCGCCCCGCCCCACCAGCGTCGCCGGACCTTACAGTCCCGAACCCCACCCCTCGCCGGGCTGAAAGCCAGGGCACGCGAAGGGTTGAGGCCCGGCATCCAATGGAGCGCCGGGCCTTTTCATGTCCGGGGCGTCGCGCTTCCTTACAGCGCCCGCCGCCGCTTCCCGCAAGCATCTGATTTGACAGCGAAATTTTCCTGGCATGGCGGTTGCTCTCATCGAAGGCGGAGCATCCCCGCTCAATTGGGAGATCATTGATGAAGTCGCAGCTTTCTCTCGCCGCCGGCATCCTGGCCGCCGCGCTCGTCGCCTCGCCCGCCCAGGCGACCCTGGTGTACGACATCGACGAATTCAGCGATTACGGCGCCTACGGCGAAGTCACCTTCAACTTCGCGATGCCGTCGACCGATCAGTTCCGCGTGACCGTCGGCATCGAGAACACCACCTCGACGGGGATCGGCGGGGCGCTGACCTCGCTGGCCTTCGACGTCCCCGATAACTCCTCCAACTGGCAAATCGTCAACCAGGGCAGCTACAACTTCACCCTGCTGCACGACACCTCGCTGGCCCCGTTCGGCCTGTTCGACGCCTGCTTGGCGACCGGCCAGAACTGCCAGGGCGGCACCGTGTCCGAGGGCGTGGCGGCCGGTGACAGCGCCACCATCGTGCTGAGCGCCACCTCCAGCGTCTATCAGAGCGCCGCCGCCTTCGAAGCGGCCATGGAGACCGTCCTGAACGAACACGAGACCGCCCTGTGCGCCAAGTTCCAGGGCCTGCGCCCCGGTGACAAGAGCGACAAGGTGTGCGGCGAGCCCAGCGAGGGCGGCGGTGGCCCCGGCCCCGGCCTGCCCGAGCCGATCTCGGCCGGCCTGCTGGGCCTGGGCCTGACCGGCTTGTTCCTGGCGCGTCGTCGCCAAGCGGCCTGACGGCCAAGCGCGACCGTGGTGCCGAACTCGGGGCCGCCTTCGGGTGGCCCCCTTTTTTTGTCAGACCGCGATCAACGCGGCGGCGACCCGCCGGGCCTCGCCCAGCAGCACGTTGAAGGTGCGGCAGGCGGCGCCGGTGTCGAGCAATTCCAACGCGATGCCGGCCTCGCGCAGGGCGCGGCGAAACTCGGGCGGCGGCGGCGCGATGCGCGGACCGCAGCCGAGCAGCAGAATTTCGACACGCGGCGTCTCGGCCAGCACGGCGCTGACCGACCCGCCGTCGAGGTCGGCCATGCCGGTCACCGCCCAGGCGACGCTGCGTTGGGGAAAGACCAGCACCGAGCCCTGGTGACGTTGGCCGCCGATGCGGAAGCCGCCGTCGCCATAGGCCTGAATGAGCTGACCGCCGGGCGGAAGTTGAGGTGTGACGTCCATTGGCACCAATATGGGCTTTAGACGGGTGGCTCGTCAGCCCGCCGTCCGTTCCTCGGCGGGTTCGTCCCGCTCGGTGCCGCCGCCGTCGCGGCGGAGGTCGAAATAGTAAAGCACGGGCATCGCCACATAGACCGACGAGTAGGTGCCGATCAACACGCCGAAGATCATCGCCAGACTGAAGCCGCTCAACACCTCGCCGCCCAGGAAATAAAGCGACATCAGCGCCAGCAACGTCGTGCCGCCGGTCAGGATGGTCCGCGACAGCGTCTCGTTGACCGACTGATTGAGCAGGTCGAACAGCGGCATGACCTTGTACTTGCGCAAGTTCTCGCGCACCCGGTCGTATTCGACGACGGTGTCGTTGATCGAATAGCCGGCGATGGTCAGAATCGCCGCGACCACGGTGAGATTGAATTCCATTCCGGTGATCGAGAACAGCCCGAAGGTGGCGATCACGTCGTGGAAGGTGGCGACCAGGGCGCCGACGCCGAACTGCCACTCGAATCGGAACCACACATAGGCGGCGATCGCCACGATCGAGAACAGCACCGCCATCACCCCGTCGCGCACCAGTTCGTCGCCCACCTTGGGGCCGACCAGTTCGGTGCGGCGATACTCGACGGTCTGGCCGAGCGCCTGCTTGACCGCCTGCAAGGCCGAAAGCTGCGCCTTCTCGTCACCGGGCTGGCGCTGCACGCGGATCAGCACGTCCGAAGGCGCGCCGAAGGTCTGAAGCGCCACCTCGCCAAGGCCCAGCCCCGAAAGGGTGGCGCGCATGGCGCCGAGATCGGCCGGACCCGGCGTCTTGACCTCGATCAGGATGCCGCCGGCGAAGTCGATGCCGAAATTGAGACCGCGAGTCGCCAGCGTGGCGAACGAGCCGAGGATGATCACCGCGGTGAACGCCAAAGCGATCACCCGTCGACCGATGAAGTCGAATTTGGGGGTCTCGGGCAGAATCTTGAGCAAACGCATTTTCGCTTCCTCAGATCGGCAGGACTTTGGGGCGGACGCGCCGCACCCAGATCGCCAGCATGGCCCGCGTGACCATCACCGCCGTGAACATCGAGGTGGTCAGGCCGATGGTCAGCGTCACCGCGAAGCCGCGCACCGGGCCGGTGCCGAAGGCGAACAGCAAGGCCGCCGCGACCAGCGTGGTGAGATTGGAATCGAAGATGGTGATGATGGCCCGGTCGAAACCGGCCTGCATGGCGTTCAGCACCGTGCGCCCGTTGCGGTATTCCTCGCGCATGCGCTCGAAGATCAGCACGTTGGCGTCGACCGCCATGCCCATGGTCAGCACGATGCCGGCGATGCCGGGCAAGGTGAGCGTCGCGCCGATCGCCGAAAGACAGGCGACCAGCAGGATCAGGTTCAAGATCAGCGCCAGATTGGCGATCACGCCGAACACGCCATAGGCGACCAGCATGAACAGGATCACGAACACCAGCCCGAGCGCGCTGGCGACCGCGCCGGCGCGGATCGAATCGGCGCCCAGGTCGGGGCCGACCGTGCGTTCCTCAAGCACCGTAAGTGGCGCCGGAAGCGCGCCGGCCCGCAGCAGCAAGGCGAGATCCTGCGCCGTCTGGACGGTGAAATTGCCCTCGATGATGCCCGAACCGCCAATGATCGGCGTGCGGATCACCGGAGCCGAGATGACCTTGCGGTCGAGCACGATGGCGAGCTGGCGGCCGACGTTCTCGGTGGTCAGGTCGCCGAATTTGCGACCGCCCGCCGTGTCGAAGCGGAACGAGACGACCGGCACGTTCTGCTGGAACGAGACGCCGGCGTCGACCAGGGCGTCGCCGCCCAACTCGACCTTTTTGCGCACCACGTAGGATTCGGGAAGGTTGCCGCCGCGTTCGGTGGCGGGCAGCACTTCCGAGCCCGGCGGAACGCGGCCCGGCGCGGCGGTGGCGTCCACCAGATGGAAGGTCAGCTTGGCGGTCTTGCCAATCAGGCTTTTCACCCGTTCGGGGTCGTCCACGCCGGGGATCTGCACCAGGATGCGGCTTTCGCCCTGGCGCACGATGGTCGGCTCGCGGGTGCCCAACTCGTCGATGCGGCGCCGCACGATCTCGATCGACTGGTCCACGGCGGCGGTGGTGCGGGCGCGCATGGCCTGCTCGCCGTAGCGGGCGACCAGGACGCCGCCCTCCTTGGCCTCGATGACGACCTCGCGGTCCATCTCTTGCAGCAGGCGGCGGGCATCCGAGAGCCGCTCGGGCTCGAGGATTTTCACCGTCATCGCGTCGCCCTCGACCCCCAGATTGGCGTAGCCGACGCGCTCCTTGCGCAAGCCCGCCCGGGCGCCTTCGACCAAGCTGGTGAGCTGCTCGCGCAGCACCTCCTTGACCTCGACCTCGAGCAGAAGGTGCGAGCCGCCTTGCAGATCAAGGCCGAGATTGACCGGCGTCAACCACTCGGGCAGCCGACCGGCCATGTCCTTGGGCAGCACGTTGGGCAACGCCAGCATGACGCCGATCAGGCAAACGATCAGGATGCCGATCAGCCTGAAACGCGTCGGATGCATGGCCTACTTGCCCCGGCCGCCCAGCAGACGACCGAGCGCCGATCCCATGCCCTCGGGCTTGGCGGGCGCGGGCGCCGGCTCGGGCTCCTCGTCGCCGTCGGCGTCGTCCTTGTCATCCCTGCCCTTGCCGACCGGCTCGGTCTTGGCCAAGACGCTGGTGATGGTCTCGCGGGCGACGCGCACCCGGACGTTCTCGGCGATCTCGACGATCACCTCGCCATCGTTCGCCACCTTGGTGATGGTGCCGATGATCCCGCCGCCGGTGACGACCCGGTCGCCGCGGCGCAAAGCCGCCAGCAGCGCCTTGTGCTCCTTCATCCGCTTCTGCTGCGGCCGAATCAGCAGGAAATAGAAGACGACGAAGATCAGAATGAGCGGCAGGAAGGCCTCAAGGCCACCGGCGGCCCCTCCGGGCGGCGCCGCGGCCTGGGCAAAAGCTTCGGATACGAGCATCGATCCCTCTCCTGGTACGCATTCGCAGCGGACTATACAGCCCCGTCGGGCACTTGCAAACGTTAACCGAGGCCGATCTTGCGGCGAGGGGGTGCGCAGGGTACCGTGTGCGCCTTTCCAAGGGGTTGTGGCCCGATGAACGAATCCGAGATGATCCCCTTGCTGCGCCGCATCGCCGAGGCGCTGGAGCGGTTGGCGCCCCCGGCCGTCGCCGAGGTGCCGCTGGACGCCGCCGACGCCTTCGTCTGGCAGACCGAGCCCGATCGGCTGGAGCCGGTGCCGCGCGTCAACCGCGTCGACATCGGCCTGCTCAAGGGCATCGATCGCCAGCGCGAGACGCTGCTCGACAACACGCGGCGTTTCGCCGATGGCCTGCCGGCCAACAACGCGCTGCTGTGGGGCGCTCGCGGCACCGGCAAAAGCTCGCTGGTCAAGGCCGCGCACGCCGCGATCAACGCCGAGCGGCCGGGCGCCCTGGCCTTGGTCGAGATCCACCGCGAGGACATCCCCACCCTGCCCCGCCTGCTGCACCGCCTGCGCGACGCCGGCAGGCGTTGCGTGCTGTTCTGCGACGACTTGTCCTTCGATTCGAACGACGACGCCTACAAGTCCTTGAAGGCGGTGCTCGAGGGTGGCGTCGAGGGCCGCCCCGAGACGGTGCTGTTCTACGCCACCTCGAACCGCCGCCATCTCATGGCCCGCGACATGATCGAGAACGAGCGCTCGACCGCCATCAACCCCGGCGAGGCGGTCGAGGAGAAGGTCTCGCTATCCGACCGCTTCGGGCTGTGGCTCGGCTTCCACAATGTCGACCAGCCGACCTATATGGAAATCGTCGAAGGCTACGCCCGCCAGTGGAACCTGCCCATCGGTCCCGAGGCGTTGCGCGCCGAGGCCAACGAATGGGCGGTCACCCGCGGCTCGCGTTCGGGCCGCGTCGCTTGGCAGTTCGTCCAGGATCTGGCCGGCCGGCTGGGCAAGCGGGTCTGATCCGACCGGGTCGGATCAGGCTTGTTCGCCCCTCGCCGGGCGCGGGCGTTCCGCCCGCTTGGCCCCCGCCGCAATGGCGGGTGGGTGATCCTCGCCCCTTACCGCGCGTCGGCTTGGCGTTGCGGCAGGTGGCTGGTGGGGTCGACCGCCTGGACGCCCTTGCGAATCTCGAAGTGCAGTTGCGGCTCGCCGACATTGCCGCTGCCGCCGACCTTGGCCACGGCCTGACCACGCTTGACCATGTCGCCGCGCCCGACCAGCAACTCGTCGGCATGGCCGTAGGCGGTCATCCAGCCATCGGCGTGCTTGATCAGCAAGAGGTTGCCGAAACCGCGCAGTTCATTGCCGGCATAGGCGACAACGCCGTCCTGCGCCGCCTTGATCGGCGTGCCGCGCGCCGCCTTGATGTTGATGCCGTCGTTGCGCTGGCCCTTGGCGATGGTGCCATACCCCTGAACCACCTTGCCCTCCAGGGGCCAGCCGAAGCCGCTGCGCGACATCGGCGGCGGTTCGGCGATGATCGCCGGTCCGGGGCGCGAGGCCGCCACCGCCGCGGTCGGCGCCGCCGCGATCACGGGTGGCGGCG
>JADFZP010000168.1 GCA_015232485.1 Alphaproteobacteria bacterium | reverse complement strand
CGGTGGGCGGTGACACGTGGATGCCCGTGTCAAGCACGGGCATGACGGCGAAGGGTCCCGGACTTGATCCGGCCATCCACGCGGCTCCGCGGGAACAGCCTTGCCACGGGCATGACGGCGAAGGGTCGCCGGTATAAGGAGAAGCCGGACACACATGGGGGTGGACACGCAGGGCGTTCTCGACACCGGATGGTTTTCATGGCCCGATGGCGGCATGTTGGTCGGTGCCCTGGATATGGTTTCATCCCCTCCGCCGGTGCGGGCCGAACTGTTCCGCCTGCTTTACCGGCACATCCCGGCCGTGCTCACCGCCAATCTGATCAACAGCGTCCTGGTGGTGGTCGCCCTGTGGGACGTGGCGACCCGGCGCAACCTGGTCGGCTGGGCGGCGGTGATCGCCGCCGTCACCCTGGTCCGCGTGGTCCTGTGGCTGCGCTGCCGCGAGGCGGCGCGATCGGACGCCGAGGTGCTGCGCTGGGGGCGCGGCTACACCGTGGGCGTCTTGATTTCCGGGCTGCTGTGGGGATGCGCGGCCTTCCTGTTCATCAGCATGGACGACCGCCTGTCGCTGCTCGTGATGTCGTTCATCATCGGCGGGATGGGGGCCGGCGCGGTGGCCAGCCTGTCGGCCCATCTGCCCACCTTCCACGCCTTTCTGCTGGGCAGCATGGTGCCGTTCGAGTTGCGGCTGCTCACCCTGGGCGACCCGGTCAGCTTGGCGTTGAGCGGCATGGTGGCGATTTACGTGATCAGCATGATCGTCATCGCCCACAACGTGAACGCGGCCTTGATCCGCTCGCTGGTCCTCAACGAGGAGAACAAGCGGCTGCTGGCCACCCGCGACCAGGAGGTCTTGCTGCGCACCGCCGATCTTCGGGCGGCCAACGCCGAGCTTGAACGCGAGATCGGCGAACGCGCCCGAACCGAAGACAAGCTGGAGGAGGCGCGCGCCGAGGCCGAGCGGGCCAACCAGGCCAAGTCGCGTTTCCTGGCGGCGGCCGCCCACGACCTTCGCCAGCCGCTGCAATCGATGTTCCTGTTCGCCAGTTCGCTGCACCGCTTCGTCGCCGACCCCAAGGGCGTCGACGCCCTGGTCCGCATCGAGCGCGGTCTGGACATCCTGAAGGGCATGCTGGACGGCCTGCTGGACCTGTCGCGGCTGGACGTCAAACTGATCGAGCCGACGATCGCCGCCTTTCCGCTGCGCCCCATGCTGGACGACATCGTGGTCGCCTATCGCCGCATCGCCGCCAGCAAGGGCATCGACCTTCGCTGCGGCGCCTCGGGACAACTGGTGGTGCGCAGCGACAAGACCATGCTGGGTCGCATGGTTCGCAATCTGGTCGAGAACGCCCTGCGCTACACCGAGCGGGGCCGCATCGTCCTGTCCACCCGGACGGAGGGCGACACCGTCCTGATCGAGGTCGAGGACACCGGCATCGGCATCGCCCCCGACCACCTGAAGCTGATCTTCGAGGAGTTCCATCAGGTCGGCAACCCCGAGCGCGACAAGGCGCGCGGCCTGGGATTGGGTTTGGCGATCGTGCAGCGTCTTTCGGCGGTGCTCGACCACCCCGTCGAGGTCCGCTCGCGACCGGGCGTCGGCTCGACCTTCTCGATCGCGGTTCCGCTGGCCGCCGAGGCGATCGTCGCCGCCGAACCGCCCGTCGAGATTCCCCCGTTGGAGGGCTCGCGGGGCCGTCAGGTGGTGGTGGTCGATGACGACCCCATGGTGCTGCTGGCCTTGAGCACCCTTCTGGAGCAATGGGGCTATCGGGTGATCATGGCCGGCTCGAAGGACGACGCCCTTGGTCAGTTGCGGTCCCGCGCCCCGCCGCATCTGATCGTCGCCGATTACCGGCTGCGCAACGGCTTGGTGGGTACCGACGCGATCCGGGGCATTCGCGCCTGCTGCGGCGACGACATTCCCGGCGTCGTGCTGACCGGCGAAACCGGCGACGCGTGCGTAAAGGACGCCGAGTCGCTGGGCGCGCTGGTGCTGCACAAGCCGGTGACCCCGCATGACCTGGCCTTCGTCCTGAAACGCCTGATCGGCGATGACGAGGATACGAAGATCGAATGACGCGGGCCTTCCGGCGAGTCTGGATTGACCCTATTCGCGGCCACCCGAAATCGGGGGCATGCGTCACCACCGCATCCTGGCCCTGGCCGCCACGATCATAGCCCTTGCCGACGGCGCGGCGTGGGCCTCGGGCTTCCAGTTGCGCGAAGAGAGCGGCGAGGGGTTGGGCAACGCCTATGCCGGCTCGACGGCCAAGGCCTACGACGTCGACACCCTGTTCCACAATCCGGCGGGAATGACCCGCCTGCATGGCGATCAGGCCGGGGCGAGCGCCGCCTGGGTCATGCCGTCCTCGCGGTTCGACGGAACCAACACGTTGCGCGGCGTCCAAGTTCCGGGCTCGGACGGCGGCGACCACCCGCTGGGCGTGCTGGTCGGGGCCGCCTATCTGATGTGGGACCCGGCCGACGACTGGCGGCTGGGCCTCGCCCTCACCGCGCCGTTCGGGATGCGCTCGGATTACGACGAGGACTGGGTCGGCCGCTACCATGCGCTCGACAGCGAGTTGACCACCGTCAATCTCAGCCCCTCGGTGGCCTATCGGGTCAACCGCTCGCTGTCCGTGGCGGCCGGCGCGCAGGTCGAGTGGGTCGACATCCTGCTGACCAACGCCGTCAATTTCGGCGCCAGCGACGGATTGTTCCGGGTGACCGGCGACGATTGGGCGTTGGGCTGGACCGCCAGCGCGTTGGTCGAATTCACCCCCTCGACGCGGGCCGGCTTCGCCTATCGCTCACGGATGCGCCACGACATTCGCGGCGACGCCGCGTTCGAGGGCGTTCCCCTCGCGCTGGCCGCCAATCCGGCCTTCCTGGCCAGCGGCACCAGGAGCGTGATCACCCTGCCCGACACGGCGACGGTGGGCGTCTATCACGAAATCACGCCGCAATGGGCGGTGATGGCCGACGTCTCGCGAACCGGCTGGTCGGTGTTCCGCACCCTGCGCCTGGAATTCGACGATGATCGGCCCGCCATCGTGCAGCCGCAGAACTGGAACGACACTTGGTTCGGGGCGCTGGGCGCCACCTGGAAGCCCACCGAGCGGCTGACCCTGCAAGTGGGCACCGCCTACGACGTCGCGCCCGTAGAGGACGAATTCCGCAATCCCCGCATCCCCGATTCCGACCGCATCTGGGTGACCGGCGGCGTGGGTTACACGCCCGCGCCGGGCCATCGGCTCAGCCTGACCTATGGCCACATCTTCGGCGGCTCGGCCAGCATCGACCGAGACGATCCGTTGGCCGGCCGGCTGACCGGCGAATATGACAACCATGTCGACCTGGTCGGCGCCCAGTACACGATCCGCTTTTAGGAGTCCCACACCGCGCGGTACAGAGACAGGATCTCGTCCCTGGTCGGCACCCGCGGGTTGTTGGCCGGCGAGCCCGAGGCGATCGCCTGATCGGCCATGGTCTCGATCTTGCCGAACCAGTCGTCGGCCGCGATGCCCCACGCCGATGGCGTCGGCACGTCGAGATCGGCGTTCAGCCGGCGCAATTCGTCAAGCAACGCCGCCACCGCCGCTTCGTCGCGGGCGCCGGGCGCCGCCACGCCCATGGCGCGGGCGCAATCGGCGTAGCGTCCAAGCGCGGCGGGGGCCGAGAACGCCGTCACGGTCGGCAGCAGCATGGCGTTGGAAAGGCCGTGCGGAACGTGGAAGAACGCGCCGATCGGCCGGCTGAGCCCATGCACCAGCGCCAAGCTGGCGTTCGAGAAGGCGATGCCGGCCAGGGTGGCGCCCAGCATCATGGCCTCGCGCGCCGGCCGGTCGTCGGGCTGGCGGCAGGCGGTGCGCACATGGGCGGCGATCAGCGTCATGGCCCGCAACGCCATGGCGTCCGAAAACGGATTGGCGCGCCGGCTGACATACGATTCGATGGCGTGCGTCAGGCTGTCGATGCCGGTGTCGGCGGTCAGGCGGGCCGGCATGGTCAGGGTCAACTCGTAATCGACCAGCGCCGCCGCCGGCAGGAAGGCGGTGCCCACGCACAGCATCTTCTCGCTGGTCTCGGTGTCGGTGACCACCGTGAAGCGGGTCACCTCGGACCCGGTGCCGGCGGTGGTCGGCACGGCGATCAGCGGCATGGCCGGCCGGTCGACCACCACCGGCACCTTGTAGTCGCGCATCTGGCCGCCATGGGTGGCCAGCACCGCCATGGCCTTGGCGGTGTCGATCGGGCTGCCGCCGCCGAACGCCAGCAGGCAGTCGTAATCCTTGCCGCGCAAGGCGGCCAAGCCGGCGGCGATCGATTGGGTGGTGGGGTCGGGCACCACCTCGGCGAACAGCCCCCAAACAAGTCCGGCCGCGTCGAGCCCCGCCGTGAAACGGTCGAGCATGCCGCTTTGCCTTAAGTAGGGATCGGTGACGACCAAGGGCCGCGACAGACCCAGGCGAGCCAGCACGGCGGCCGCTTCAAGGCTGGCGCCGGCGCCGATGGTCATGATGCGCGGCATGAGGATGGTGGCGGTCACGGGCGGGCTCCGGGGTCGGTGGACGAACCGCGCCATGCTATCCGGCAATGGCCCTTCACGCATCCTTTGCATGGCTGGTGGCAAGGCTTGTCGCATTGGGCGCATACATCATAGGTTTATAATGCGTCCGCACAGTGTGGAGGCGGCGCGAAGCATGCGAGTCCCCTTTGAACGGAAGGGCGGGACGGCCACTTGGGTCGGCCTTCTTTCCGCGGTCCTGGTATTCGCCCTGTCGTGGGCGACCTTCTCGTTTCTGCTTGGCATGGAGCGCGAGAAGACCGAGCAACGCCTGCGCACCGAAGTGTTGCGGCGGGCCGCCGGAGCGGTGTCGAGCCTGCAATCGGAATTGAACGCCGACATCTACTTGGCGAATGGTCTGGCCGCCTATATCGCGGCGCAGCGCGAGATCACCGCCGAGGGCGCCGAGCGGGCGCTGGCCGCGCTGTTCGCCCATGGCAAACGGCTGCGCAATGTCGGCATGGCGCCCGGCAACCGTCTGACCCACATCCACCCCCGCGAGGGCAACGAGGGGGTGATCGGCCTTTACTATCCCGACAACCCCGCGCAATGGCCGGCCGTGGCGCGCGCCATCGACAAGGGCGCCACCGTGCTGGCCGGTCCCGTCGACCTGATCCAGGGGGGCCGCGGCCTGATCAGCCGCACGCCGATCTTTCTCAACGGCGCCTATTGGGGCGTGGTGAGTCTGGTGATCGACCTCGACCGCCTGCTCGCCGACGCGGGGCTGGCGCCCGAAGTCGACGGCGTCCGCTTCGCCCTGCGCGGAAAGGACGGCCTGGGCAAGGACGGCGCGGTGTTCTTTGGCGATCCCGGCCTTTTCGACGATGGCGCCCCGGTGCTGCTGGAGATCGATATTCCGGATGGGCATTGGTATCTGGCCGCCCTGCCGGCGGGCGGGTGGGCCGCCGCCCAGCGCGGCATGGCGACGCTCGATGTGGGCGCCGCCGGGCTGGCCCTGATCCTCGCCCTGCTCAGCTATTTCGCCTTGGCCGAGCGGGCCAGGAATCGCGCGTCGAGCGCCCGTCTGCGCGAAGTGGTGCGGGAATTGTCGGATCGCGAGGCCAGCCTGCGCGAGTTCTCGGAAGCCCACAGCGACTGGTTCTGGGAAAGCGATTCCAATCACCGCTTCGCGTGGTTCTCGCCGTCCTTCGAACTGGTGCTGGGAATCGAGCCGGCCCTGATGATCGGCAAGCGCCGCTGGGACGTCGCCTCGGCCGAGGACGAGATCGACGCCTCGCTGTGGGAGGCGCACATGGACGATCTCAAGTCCCACCGCAAGTTCCGCGATTTCCGCTATTGGATTCCGGCACCCGACAAATCGCGTTGGGTCAGCATCAGCGGCATGCCGCGGTTCGACGCGCAGGGGCGCTTCCTTGGCTATCGCGGCGCCGGCACCGACGTGACCCGCGAGGCCGAGATGGCGATCCGCCTGCGATTGCTGGCCCAGGTCGTCGAGAAATGCCCGGCGTCGGTGGTGGTGACCGATCCCAATGGCACGCTGGAATACGTCAATCCGCGCTTCCTTCGGGTCACCGGCTATTCGCCCGACGAGGTGCTGGGGCAAAACCCCCGCATCCTGGCCTCGGGCGAGACGCCCCGCGAGATCTATGCCGAGATGTGGGCGACCGTCAACGCGGGCCAACCCTGGGCGGGCGAGTTCAAGAACAAGAAGAAGAGCGGCGAGCATTACTGGGAATCGGCCCTCGTCGCGCCGATTCTCGACGACCACGACCGCGTCGTCCACCTGATCGGCATCAAGGAGGACGTCACCGCCAAACGCCAAGCCGAACGCAGCTTGGCCGAGGCCCATCGACAACTTGAGAGCCAAGCCGCCGAACTGTCGCGCTCGAACCAGGAACTCGAACAATTCGCCTATGTCGCCTCGCACGACCTGCGCCAGCCGCTGCGCATGATCAGCAGCTATCTCACCTTGCTGGAACGGCACCTGAAGGGCACGCTCGACGACGAGGCCAAGACCTTCATGGGCTATGTCCGCGGCGGCGCCGGCAAGATGGACGCGCTGATCCTCAGCCTGCTCGATTATTCGAGAATCGGCCGGGGCGACCGCCCCTTCGCCCCGGTGGCGCTGGCCGAGGTGGTGTCCGACAGCATGCTGATGCTGGACAGCGCCGTCGCCGAGGCGGGAGCCGAGGTAAGCGTGGCCGACAACCTGCCCGAGGTGTCGGGCGACCGCGTCGAACTGGTCCGCCTGTTCCAGAACCTGATCGGCAACGCGGTCAAGTACCGCGCCCCCGGCCGCCAACCCGTCGTCACCGTCGACTGCACCGACGGCGGCGCCGAATGGCTGCTGACGGTGGCCGACAACGGCATCGGCATCCCACCCACCGCCTTCGACCGGGTGTTCGTGATCTTCCAGCGCCTAGTCAGCGGCGACCGCTACGAAGGCACCGGCATCGGACTGGCCGTCTGCCGCAAAATCGCCGAACACCACGGCGGCCGCATCTGGGTGGAAAGCGCCGAGGGCCAGGGGAGCCGCTTCACGGTGGCGCTGCCGAA
>JADFZP010000167.1 GCA_015232485.1 Alphaproteobacteria bacterium | reverse complement strand
ATGCGGCCGTCGCGCCATGCCGCCGCCGCTTCGCGGGTCAGGCCGATCTTGCCGGACGGCCGGGGCTCGCGTAGGACGGCGACGGCGGCGGCCGTCAGACTGGTCAAGCCAGGGCCTTGACGGCGTTCAGGACCTCGGCGGCGTGGCCGGGCACCTTGACCTTGCGCCACACGCCGCGCACCACGCCTTGCGCGTCGATCAGGAAGGTGGCGCGCTCGACGCCCATGTACTTCTTGCCGTACATGCTCTTTTCGACCCACACGCCATAGGCTTCGCAAACCGCGCCGGCCTCGTCCGAGGCCAGCGCGAAGTTCAGGTCGAACTTGGCCTTGAAGCGGTCGTGGCTTTTCGGACTGTCGCGCGACACGCCGATCACGGTGGCGTTGGCCGCCGAGAAGTCGGGCTCGGCGTCGCGGAAGGCGCAGGCCTCGGCGGTGCAGCCCGAGGTGTCGTCCTTGGGATAGAAGTAAAGGATCACGTTGCGCCCGCGCAAGGCGTCGAGCGAGACGGCGCCGCCGCCATCGGTGGGCAAATCGAAGCCGGGGGCGGGCTGGCCGGAGGCGATGGTCATGGGGTGGTCTCCTGTCGCCGGGCGGGTTCGTCGATCAGCGCGTGGAACAACGAAAGCACCTCGGCGGCGGTGCTCTCCATGCGCGCCTTCAATGAGTCGAAGTCGGGCTCGCCGGCGGTGCGCGCCAGCAGTTCGGTCAGGCCGGCCGGCGCGGTGCGCTCGCGGAAAGCCCCCGAGACGGTCTGGCGCAGCACCCCCTGCACGGCCGAGAACAGGCGCAAGGCGCGGACCAGCGTGGCGGCGTGGCCGGAATCGAGCAGGCCCAGCATGGCCGCCGTCTCGAACACCCGGCCGGCGCCGTGATGCAGCAGGTCGGGGTGCTGGTGGGCATGGCGCAGTTGCAGATACTGGGCGATGAACTCGATGTCGACCAGCCCGCCGCGCCGCGGCTTGACCTCCCACGGATTGTCGCCCTTGTGCTCGCGCGCCATGCGCTCGCGCATGTCGCTCACGTCGCGCAGCAGCGTGGCCGGGTCGCGCGGCCGGGTCAGGGTGTCGCGGATCACCGTTTCGATGCGCGACACCAGATGCGGCGCGCCGGAGACCGGGCGGGCGCGGGTCAGCGCCATGTGCTCCCAGGTCCAGGCCTCGACCTCGTGGTAGCGCTTGAAGGCGTCGAAGCTGGTGGCGATCGGCCCGGCATGGCCCGAGGGGCGCAGCCGCATGTCGACCTCGTACAGGAACCCCTCGGCCGTCTTGAGGGTCAGCGCGTTGATCAGCCGCTGGGTCAGCCGCGCGAAATAGACCATCGGCGACAGGGGCTTCGGCCCGTCCGAGACGTCGGCGCCGGGTGCGGCGTCGTAGATCAGGATCAGGTCGAGATCGGAACTGGCGGTCATCTCGCGGCTGCCCAGCTTGCCCATCGCGACGATCACCGCGCCGTCGCCCGGCACGCGGCCGTGATTGCGCGCGAACTCGGCCTCGACGCGCGGATGCAAGCGGCTGAGCAGGCTGTCGGCGATGTCGGACAGCGCGCCGGCCGCCGCTTCGGGGCTCAGCTTGCCGTGCAGGATCTGCACGCCGACCCGGAACTTCTGGTCATTGGCCCAGCGCCGCGCGAGGTCCAGCACCTCTTGGTAATCGTCGGCGGTGGCCAACACGCGGTCGAGATCGACGTCAAGGTCGCTGGCTTCGGGCGGTGGCGCGAAAAAGCCCTGGGTCAGCACCGCGTCCAGGATTTGCGGGTGGCGTGCCAAGTGATCGGCGAGGCGAGGCGCGTTGCCCATGATCTCGGCCAACAGATCAAGCAGCGGCGGGTTCTGGTACAGCAGCGAAAAGACCGGCACGCCCAGCGGCAGATGGGTCAGGAAATCGTCCATGCGCAGGAAGGCCGCTTCCGGATTGGCGGTGCGGGCGAGCGCCGCCAGCAGGGCGGGGGTGATCTCGGTCAGCATCTCGCGGGCCCGCGTCGAGCGGGTGGCGCGGATGCGGCCATGGTGCCAGCCGCGGATTTCGGACGACACGGCGGCCGGGTTGGCGAAGCCCATGGCGGCGATGGTGGCCAGCGTCTCGGGGTCGTCCTCGCCGCCGGTGAACACCAGATTGCCGGTGGCCGACAGCGGCGGCGCGTCCTCGAACAGGCGGGCGTAATGCTGCTCGACGCATTCGAGATGGCGGCGCAGTTCCTCGGCGAAGGCGTCGACGCCGGAATGGCCGGCGAAGGCGGCCAGGGCGGCCAGACCGGCCTCGTCCTCGGGCAGGGTCTGGGTCTGCTTGTCCTCGATCATCTGCAAGCGGTGTTCGAGGCGGCGCAGATAGTGATAGGCGGGGATCAGGTCCGACACGGCCTCGGTGGTGGTGTGGCCGGCGGCGGCCAGCGCCTTCAGCGCCTCGCAGGTGGCGGGCAGGCGCATGGCCGGCTCGCGTCCGCCCCAGATCAGTTGCTGGGTCTGGGCGAAGAACTCGATTTCGCGGATGCCGCCCCGGCCCAGCTTGATGTTGTGGCCGGCCACCGCGATGTGGTGGCCGCCGCGATGGGCGTTGATCTGGCGCTTGATCGAATGGATGTCCTGGATGGCCGCGAAATCCAGCGATTTGCGCCAGATGAACGGCCGCAGGAACTTCAGGAACGACGTGCCGGCGGCGCGGTCGCCGGCCACTTGGCGCGCCTTGATCATCGCGGCGCGTTCCCAGTTCTGGCCGAAACCCTCGTAATAGATTTCGGCGGCGACCCGCGACACGGCGGGCGGAGTCGAGCCGGGATCGGGCCGCAGCCGCAGATCGGTGCGGAAGACATAGCCCTCGGCGGTGCGCTCCTCCAGCACCTTGACCAAGTCGCGGGTCAGGCGGGCGAAGCATTCCTGCACGCTGCGCTTGCCGGTATAGGGCATGGCCTCGTGGTCGTAGAGCACGATCAGGTCGATGTCGCTGGAATAGTTCAGCTCGAAGGCGCCCAGCTTGCCCATCCCCAAGACGATCAGGCCCGAGCCGCGCTCGGGGTCTTCGGGATGGGGCGGGGTGAACTCGCCCAGTCCGGCGTAGTGGCGCAGCAGGTGACGGCAGGCGATTTGAACCGAGGCGTCGGCGAAGCGGCTCAACGCGCTGGTGATCTGGCCCAGGTCCCAGGCCTCGGCGATGTCGGCCAAGCCGACCAGCAGGGCGGCGCGGCGCTTGGCGACGCGCAGGCCGTGCATCACCTTAGGCATCTGGGTTTCGCCGTCCAGCGCGGCGCGGGTCTCGTCGAGCAGCGCCTCGAACACCGGGGCCGGGCCGTTCTCGAAGATTCGGCGCACGAATTCCGGCTCGCGCAGCAGGGAATGGCCGAGATAGGGGCTGTTGCCGAACACCGCCCGCAGCAAGGCCAAGCCCGCCGGATCGAGGGAATCGCCACCCGGCGCGGACCACGCCGCGATGCCTTCCGCGGCGCGTTGGGGGTCCGCCAAAGGTGGTAGTCGGGCCGCGTCGAAGGTGAAAGTCACGTGGCGCATTCCAATGTTGGCGGTTTTGCCCCACACTCTCGCACAGCCCCGATGGGGGTCAAGGTCAACATCGGGGAAATCGAGGCGTGGTCCACGGGACGGTCCGGGCGCTGTTCCAGGTTGTGGGCGCCAGCGCGCTGGCGTTGCTCCTGGGGTCGGCGTTGCTCGCCTGGCGGCTGTCGCAGGGGCCGGTGGTCCTCGACTTTTTGACGCCCTATATCGAGGAATCGCTGTCGGCGCGCGACGGCTCGTTCAGCATTAGATTGCAGGACACCGTGCTGACCTGGGCCGGCTGGAGCCGCGCCCTGGACATCCGCGCCCGTGGCGTGCAGGCTTTGCACGACGGCGCCGTGGTCGCCTCGGTGCCCGAGATCGCCGTGACGATCAGCGGCCACGCGCTTCTCGAAGGTCGCTTGGCGCCGCGCAGCATCGATCTGATCGGGCCGCGCATCCGCGTCCAGCGCGGGCCGGGCGGCGTGTTGCGCTGGGGTCTTGGCGGCACCGCCGCCTCGCTTTCCGACCCCGAGGAGGACGCCGAGAACGGCAGCGCCGATCTCGTCGTGCATCGCCTGATCGAACAGTTGATGGCGGGGCCGTCCGATCAGGCGACCAGCCATCTGGTGCGGCTGGCGGTAAGCGACGGCGTGTTGGTGGTTCAGGACGACGTCCTCAAGGCGACCTGGAAGGCGCCCGACGCCGACATCTTGTTGCAGCGCAGCCCGGCGGGATTCGCCGCCGACCTTTCGCTGCTGGTCGACATGGCGGGCGAGGTGGCGGGGGTCAAGGCCAAGGCCCGCTACATGGCGGCCGAGCACCGCCTGGACGCGTCGGCTTGGTTCGACGACATCCGTCCCGCCGCCTTCGCCGGCCTTGGCGACGAGTTGGCGCCCCTGGCCGCCGCCGATCTGCCGTTGCGCGGCACGCTGGCCCTGGTCTGGGACCGCGAGGGCGGATTCGAGACCCTCGATTTCGACATCGTGGGCGATGCGGGAACGCTCAAACTGCCCGCGCCGCTCGCCATCGACGTGCCGGTCGACGGCATGGCCCTGCGCGGTCGCCTGGCCGAAGAGGGGAGTCGGCTGCGCCTCGACGAATTTCGGCTGGCCAGCCGCGGGGCCACGCTGCTGGCCGCGGCGATCGCCAATCCCACGGCGGATGGCGGCACCGAGGTCTCCGCCGAGGCGACGGTTCATAACGTCGCCGTCGACGATCTTCCCAAGCTGTGGCCCGCCGGTCTCGCCCCCGATCCGCGCGGCTGGGTGGTCGAGCGGCTGACCAAGGGCGTCGTGCGGCTGGCCACGCTCAGGCTGCGCGGCCGTCTGCCCGAGGACCGCTCGCGGCTGGACATCGAGGCGCTGGCCGGCGAATTGCACCCCGAGGGCGTGCGGGTCGATTACCTGCCGCCGATGCCGCCGCTCGAGGATGTTTCGGCGGTGATCGCCTACGACCACAGCACCTTCCACATCGTCGGCAAGAGCGGCGCCGTAGGCGACCTCAAGCTGGTCGAGGGAAGCACCGTCGACATCGTCAATCTCGACCAGCGCGACCAGGACGCGATCATTGACCTCGCCATCGCGGGGCCGCTGTCCGATTCGCTGAAGCTGATCGACAGCCCGCCGCTCGGCTACGCCACCGCGATGGGCCTGAAGCCCGACAAGGTGTCGGGCGACGCGGTGACCAAGCTGTGGCTGAAGGTGCCGCTGGAAAAGACGGTCCAACTGGACGACCTGAGCGTCAAGGCCCATGCCGATCTGGAGAAGGTGGCGATCCCCGACCTGTTGCTGGGGCAGGGGGTCAAGGGCGGCAAGCTGGCGCTCGACGTCGATGGCCGGGGGATGGAC
Organism: Alphaproteobacteria bacterium; assembly: GCA_015232485.1. GTDB lineage: Bacteria > Pseudomonadota > Alphaproteobacteria > Rhodospirillales > Magnetospirillaceae > JADFZP01. The sequence goes on along the minus strand of JADFZP010000167.1, from coordinate 1,793 downwards.
GTCAAGGGTCAACTCACCCTGGGCGGCGTGCCGGGCGAACTGGCATGGCGCGAGAACTTCGGCGCCGGGGCGCCGTTCCGCAGCCGCTACACCCTGACCGCCGCGGCGGTCGACGACGAGGCGCGGCGCCGTTTCGGTCTCGACACGCCGCCGTTCCAGCCGCCCTATCTGACCGGCTCGGTTCCGGCCAAGGTGACCGTGACGCTGGGGAAGGACGGCGGCGAGGTCGAATCAAAGCTCGATCTCGCGCCGGCCGCCATGGCCTTGGCCGAATTCGGCTGGAGCAAGGAGGTTGGCGTGCCCGGCGGCGCCGAGGTGACGCTCAAGCTGACCAAGGCCAACAAGCTGGCCGCCGTGCCCCGGTTCGTGGTCGCGGTGGGCGGGGCGGCGCCGCTCGACATCGCCGGGCGCGGCCGCTTCCACCCCGATGGCACGATCCGCCAGGTCGAGTTCGACCGGCTGCGCTTCGGCCGCAACGACGTGAAGGGAAGCGTCGCCTTTCGCCAGGGCGGAGGGCCGCTCGACATCGTGGTCGGCGGCCGCGCCTTCGACGCCGTGCGCCTGCTTGACAAGGGCCCCCGCAAGCCGCTCGGCGAGGAGGACCAGCCCCTGCCGGCGATGACCATCTCCGCCACGCTGGACCAGATGTGGCTGTCCGAAAAGGGCATGCTGCGTCAGGTGGTGGCCAGCATGACCCGCGACGCCAAGGACTGGCGCACCGCCAAATTCGACGCCCTGGTCGGCGCGGGCAAACCCTTGAGCGCCCGGCTCGAGACCGTGTCGCCGCGCAAGCGCGCCTTCTCGGTCAGCACGGAGGACGGCGGCGCCGCGTTGCTCGCCATGGGATTGTACGAGAACGCGGTGGGCGGCAGGCTCGACCTCAAGGCGGACATCGACGATTCGAAAAGCGCGCAGCCGATCAGCGGGCGCTTGGCGATGTCCAACTATCAGGTGACGCGGGCGCCGCTGCTCGCTAGGCTGCTGACCGTGGCGGCGCTGACCGGAATTCTCGATGTGCTGCGCGGCGAGGGGATCAGCTTCACCACGTTGGACATGCCGTTCACGCTGAACGAGGACGTGCTCGAACTGCACGAGGCCCGCGCCTTCGGCCCCTCGCTGGGGCTGACCGCCAAGGGCCGCGTCGATCTGGCCGATGACGGCTTGGCGGTCGAGGGCACCGTGGTGCCCGCCTATGCGGTCAACAGCGCGCTGGGCAACATCCCGGTGATCGGCGCCATCCTGACCGGCGAAAAGGGCGGCGGCGTGTTCGCCGCCACCTACTCGATCACCGGCAAGCGCGACGACCCGAAGATCGCCGTCAATCCGCTGGCCGCCCTGGCGCCCGGCGTGCTGCGCAAATTCTTCGAGCTGTTCGAAAACGGCAAACCCGGCGCCACCCCGATTCCCGTCGAGGGCGAGGGGGGCATGCGGCAGTAATACCGGCGACGGGCGCTTTCCACCGACGGCGAGGGGGGCGGCCGTTTCCCCACCTGCTTCTCAATCCGAACCGGAGATGAACGGCGGCCTCAGGCGCCGTTCAGGCGGGGCGGGTCATACTCCGCGGCATTGCAACCGTGGAGGATGTCCGATGCCGCGCCTGAACGCCCGATCGCTGCTTCGCCCCTGGCACGCCGTGTTGGCCGGCGGCTTTCTGGTCGCTTGGGCGACCGGGGACGAAGACTACTATTCCATGCACGTTTTCGCCGGCTATGTCGTCCTGGCGGCGATCGCCGTGCGGCTGGCGGCGGCGCCGGCCTTGCGCCTGCCGCGCAAGGGCTGGTTCGGCGGGCTGG
>JADFZP010000166.1 GCA_015232485.1 Alphaproteobacteria bacterium | reverse complement strand
CGCTCAGCCCGCCGCCCGCACGCCGATCACCTCGGCGATGGCGGTGGCCAGCCGGGTCGGGTCGACCGGCTTGGTCACATAGCCGTCCATGCCGGCGGCGAGGCAGCGTTCCTCGTCGCCCTTCATGGCGTTGGCGGTCATCGCCAGGATGGGAACGCGGCCCTTGGGCGGCGGCAGGGCGCGGATGCGGGTGGTCGCCTCCAGCCCGTCCATGCCGGGCATCTGCATGTCCATCAGCACGAGGTCGAACTCGCCGGCCAGGACGGCGGCCAGGGCGGCGCGGCCGTCGCCGGCCACCTGGACCCGATGACCCTGGCGCTTGAGGAAGCCGACCGCGACCTTTTGATTCACCAGATTGTCCTCGGCCAGCAAGATGGCGAGCGAGGCCACCACCGGGCGCTTGGGCGGCGCCTCGGGCATAGGCGCGGGCACCGCCTGGGCGGCGGCGAGCGGCAGTTCGACCACGAACACGCTGCCGTGGTCCGGCGCGCTGTCGCACCGGATCGCGCCGCCCATCAACTCGCTTAGCCGTTTGCAGATCGCCAGTCCCAGCCCGGTGCCGCCATAGCGGCGCGAGATGGTGCCGTCGGCCTGGGTGAATTCCTCGAACAGGCGGTCGCGGACGTCGGCCGCGATGCCGATGCCGGTATCGGCGACCGACAGCCGCACCCGGCCCGGCCCGGCCGGTTCCATCCGCACGCTCACCCCGCCCGTTTCGGTGAACTTGACCGCGTTGCCGATCAGGTTCAGCAGGATCTGCGCCAGTCGGGTGGGATCGCCCGACAGCGCGTCCGGCAATCCGGGGGCCGTCGAGACGTCGAGGAACAGCCCCTTCTCGGCGGCGCGCGCCGCCATCAGCGTGGCGACGTCGCGCAGCAGGCGGCCGGGATCGAACTCGACGGTCTCCAGTTCGAGCTTGCCGGCATCCAGCTTCGAGAAGTCGAGCACGTCGTTGAGGATGGTCAGCAAGGTGCCGCTGGAATTGTGGATGGTCTCGGCGAATTCCTTCTGGGCGGGATCGAGCGGCGTGTCCAGCAGCAGCCGGGTCATCCCCAGGATGCCGTTCATCGGGGTGCGGATCTCGTGGCTCATCATCGCCAGGAAGGTGGATTTGGTCCGGGCCGCCTCTTCGGCGCGAACCTTGGCTTGGCGCAACTCCTCCTCGACCCGGCGGCGTTCGGCGATCTCTTCGGCCAGCAGGGCGTTGGCCTCGCGTTCCATGGCCAGCAGGGCGAAGGCCTCGCGCCGGCCGCGGTTCAGGCGTTGCGAGGTGTTGGCGCCGATGCCGTTGACCAGCAGCAGCCACACCCCCATCACCACCACGTCGGCCACCGAGGCCCGCGGCACCAGCAGGAACGACCACACCAAGAGCGCCCCCGCCGCGCCGTACAGGCCGACGCTCAGGCCCAGCACGAAGCGCAGCGGAAAGAACAGGTAGAACGAGATGGTCATCGAGACCATCGCCATCGGCCCGGTGGCGATGCGCGAGGGGAAGTCCTGCTGCCACCACCATGTCGCCACGAAGATGCTGAAATAAAGGGTCAAGGCGGCGAACAGCGAACCGGTCACGCCGATGTCGACCTTGCCGACCGTCGGGCGCCGCTTCAACGAGACCCAGTGCCAAAGGCCAAAGCCCAGCACCGCCAAGCGCGACCAGAAGGCGAACAGCACCAGCTCGTGCGTCGGCGCCTTCAAATAGTCGGAAATGACGAACAGGAAATACAGGCTGGCCGACAGCATCAGGGTGACGCGGGCTTGCAGCGCCTCGTCGACGATCACCGATTCGCGGTAGGCCCGCTCGATCTCGGGGTCGACGAACTCCGCGCGCCAAACCGAAATGGCCCAGCGACCTCGCTCCAATCCGTTCGCCATTCCCCCTCCCTGGTTGAGAAGGTATACGGACCCGGCACATCCCTCGCAAGGGCGGTCTGGTCGATGCCCGCCGGTTGCGTTATGATCCTTGAAACCAATGACCGAGGCAGGAGGAGCATCCATGCATCCCATCAAGACCGTCTTCGCCGTAGCCGCCCTGAGCCTCGCCGCCACCCCGGCCATGGCCGGGGCGACGTTCGACGCGGTGAAGGCCAAGGGCTTCGTGCAATGCGGCGTCAATCTCGGCCTGCACGGCTTCTCCGCCCCCGACGACCGCGGCAATTGGAGTGGGCTGGACGTCGACCTGTGCCGCGCCGTCGCGGCGGCGATGTTTGGCGACTCCACCAAGGTGAAATACACCCCGCTGTCGGCGCAGCAGCGCCTGCCGGCCTTGCAGTCGGGCGAGATCGACGTGCTGGCGCGCAACACCACCTGGACGCTGTCGCGCGACAGCGCCAACGGCCTGAACTTCGCGGCGGTCAATTTCTATGACGGCCAGGGCTTCATGGTCCCGACCAAGCTGAACGTCAAAAGCGCCAAGGAACTGGACGGCGCCACCATCTGCGTGCTGCCCGGCACCACCACCGAGCAGAATCTGGCCGACTATTTCCGCGCCACCAAGATGAGCTTCAAGCCGGTGGTGATCGAGAAGAACGAGGAGCTGACCTCGGCCTTCCTGGCGGGACGTTGCGACGCGATCAGCTCGGACGGCTCGCAGCTCGCCGCCATCCGCGCCAACGAGACGCCCAACCCGGCCGACTTCGTGATCCTGCCCGAGCGCATCTCGAAAGAGCCGCTGTCCCCGGCGGTGCGCCACGGCGACGACCAGTGGCTCGACCTCGTCAAGTGGTCGCTGTGGGCGATGATGGCCGCCGAGGAGAAGGGCATCAGCCAGCAGAACGTCGAATCCTTCCTGACCAGCAACGATCCCGACGTGAAGCGCCTGCTGGGCGTCACCGAGGGCAACGGCAAGGCGCTGGGCGTCGACGAGAAGTGGGCCTTCACGATCATCAAGCAGATCGGCAATTACGGCGAATCGTTCGACCGCAACGTCGGCAAGGGCTCGAAGCTGAAGCTCGAGCGCGGGCTGAACGCCTTGTGGACCAATGGCGGCCTGATGTACGCGCCGCCCCTGAAATAGGGACCGACGGGCGCCGCCCATCGCGGCGCCCGGTTTTCGGGCCATGCGCCTTTTCAACAACCGCCGCTTCCGTGCCATCCTATACCAGGTGCTGGTGATCGCCGGCACGGTGGCGGTGGGCTTTTATCTCGTCTCGAACACCCTGGACAACCTCGCCCAGCGGGGCATCGCCACCGGCCTGACCTTCCTGGGCCGCGAGGCGGGCTTCGACATCAGCGAGAGTCTGATCGACTATTCCGCCGCCGACACCTATGGCGAGGCGCTGGTGGTGGGGCTGCTCAACACCTTGAAGGTGTCGCTGATCGGCATCGTGCTGGCCAGCCTGATCGGCACGGTGATCGGCATCGCGCGGCTGTCCTCGAACTGGCTGGTCGCCCGTCTGGCCACCGTCTATGTCGAGGGCGTCCGCAACATCCCCCTGCTGCTTCAGCTTTTCGTCTGGTACGGGGTGATCACCGCCCTGCCGAGCCCGCGCCAAGCGTTGGCGCCGATGCCCGGCGTGTTCTTGACCAATCGCGGCCTGCGGATTCCCTCGATCGACTGGAACCCGGCCTATTGGGTGGTGCTGGCTTCGTTGTTCGCCGGGCTGGTCGGCGCCTTTCTGATGGCCCGCTGGGGCCGGCGCCGCCACGAGGCCACCGGGCAGCCCTTCCCCGCCGTGCTGGCGGGAACCGGGCTGACGCTGGGGCTGACGCTCGCCGCCTTCGTGTTGATCGGCGCGCCGCTGGCGCTCGAGGTGCCCGAGCTGAGCGGCTTCAACTTCCAGGGCGGGCTGGTGCTGTCGCCGGAATTCGCCGCCGTGCTGGCCGGCCTGACCATCTACACGGCGGGCTTCATCGCCGAGATCGTCCGCTCGGGCATCCTGGCGGTGGCGCGCGGCCAGACCGAGGCCGCCCTGTCGCTGGGGCTGACCCGGCTCCAGGTGCTGCGTCTGGTCGTGCTGCCGCAGGCCCTGCGGGTGATCGTGCCGCCGATGACCAGCCAATATCTCAACCTGACCAAGAATTCCTCGCTGGCGGTGGCGATCGGCTATCCCGACCTGATCAGCGTGGCCAATACCGCCATCAACCAAACCGGTCAGGCGGTCGAGGGCGTGGCGATCGCCATGGCCGCGTATCTGACGATCAGCCTGGCCATTTCCGCCTTCATGAACTGGTACAACCGCAAGGTCGCGCTGGTGAGCCGCTAACATGCGCAACGACGACGAACCCTCCGCCGCCGCCGACGTCGAAGAGCCGTCGGGCGCCGTCTATCCGCCTCCCGGCGAGGCCGGCCCGATGCGCCTGATGGGCTGGGCGCGGCGTCGGCTGTTCAACACGCCGGCCAACATCGCGCTGACCCTCTTGTGCCTGTGGTTCCTGTGGGAGACCGTGCCGCCGCTGCTGGGCTGGGCGTTGTTCAACGCGCAGTGGACCGGCGACCCGACCACTTGCCGCGAGGCGACCGGCGCCTGCTGGGCGCTGGTCGGCGAGAAGCATCGCCTGATGCTGTTCGGCCTTTACCCCTACGACGAACATTGGCGCCCGCTGATCGCCACGCTGCTGTTGCTGGGCATGCTGGGCGTCTCGTCGCAACGCCGCTTCTGGCATCGCGGGCTGGCGCTGGCCTGGGTGGCCGCCGTCACCGTGATGGCCGTGCTGATGTGGGGTGGCGTGCTGGGCCTGCGCCCGGTCGACACCACGCTGTGGGGCGGGCTGCCGCTGACCCTGTTGCTGGCCCTGGCCGGCATCGCGGTGGCCTTTCCGCTGAGCATCGTGCTGGCGCTCGGCCGACGCTCGGACCTGCCGGTGGTGCGCGCCGTGTGCGTCGGCTACATCGAGCTGATTCGCGGCGTGCCGCTGGTGTCGGTGCTGTTCATGGCCTCGGTGATGTTCCCGCTGTTCATGCCCGAGGGCGTGACGGTCGACAAGCTGCTGCGCGCCCAGATCGGCATCATCCTGTTCACCGCCGCCTATCTGGCCGAGGCGGTGCGCGGCGGCTTGCAGGCCATTCCGCGCGGCCAATACGAGGCGGCCGACGCGATGGGCCTCAGCTATTGGCAAAAGACCGTGCTGATCGTTTTGCCCCAGGCCCTGCGCATCGTCATCCCGCCGATGGTCAACCAGTTCATCAGCACCTTCAAGGACACCTCGCTGGTCACCATCGTCGGGCTGTTCGATCTGCTGACCAGCGTCAAGGCGTCGCTCGCCGATCCCGAATGGCGGCCCTTCTTCATCGAAGCCTATGTGTTCGCCGCCCTGATCTATTGGTGCTTCTGCTTCCTGATGTCGCGCTACAGCCAGCGGCTCGAGGAGGATTTGATGGCCGGCACCCGCCGCTAGGTTTTGCTTGGCTCGTCACCCCCGCGAAAGCGGGGGTCCATGTGCGGCGGCACGATGGATTCCCGCTTTCGCGGGAATGACGATCAAAACTGTTGGGAGATTCACCCGTGACCGAACCCATCATCCTGTTCGAGAACGTCGACAAATGGTTCGGCAGCTTCCATGTGCTGCGCGATGTCTCGCTGACCGTCCGCAAGGGCGAGAAGGTGGTGGTGTGCGGCCCCTCGGGTTCGGGCAAATCGACGATGATCCGCTGCGTCAACCGGCTCGAGGAGCATCAGGCCGGCCGCATCGTGGTCAACGGGGTCGAACTCTCCGACGACCTGAAGGCGATCGAGGCGATCCGCCGCGACGTCGGCATGGTGTTCCAAAGCTTCAACCTGTTTCCGCACCTGACGGTGATCGAGAATCTGACCCTGGCGCCCTTGTGGGTCCGGCGCATGCCGAAGCGCGAGGCGGCCGAGATCGCCATGCATTATCTCGAACGCGTGCGAATCCCCGAGCAGGCCCACAAATTTCCCGGCCAGCTCTCGGGCGGCCAGCAGCAGCGCGTGGCGATCGCCCGCGCCCTGTGCATGAAGCCGTCGATCATGCTGTTCGACGAGCCGACTTCGGCGCTCGACCCCGAGATGGTCAAGGAGGTCTTGGACGTGATGACCGAACTGGCCGGCGAGGGCATGACCATGGTCTGCGTCACCCACGAGATGGGCTTCGCCCGCGCCGTGGCCGACACCATGGTGTTCATGGCCGACGGCGCCGTCGTCGAGACGTCGCCGCCCGCCGAGTTCTTCTCAGCCCCGCGGAACGAGCGCACGCGGCAGTTCCTCAGCCAGATCCTCGCCCATTGAGGCGCAAGCCCCGGTCACCGCCACGCCGATCAGCGCCGTTTCGGCCGGCCCCAGCCCGAACAACCGCCCCAGCTTCTCGGCGAGCACCGCCCTGAACACCGGGACCTGGTCCCAGGCGCGGCCGTCATGCAGGAACACCACCCGGCCCTCGTCGCCGGCCAGCACGTCGAGCATCGAGGCCGCCTCGCCATTGGGCGCCATCGCGGTGAGGTAAAGCGCCCCGTCGCATGCGGGCGATTGGAAGGCCAGCACCCGGTAAAGCCCGCTGGCGGTCAGCGCCATGTCGCCATCGGCCCGCCAGCCCCGCGCCTCGAGGCCGCGCGCCAGCGATTGCTCGACGACGTTGCGCCCGCCCTCGGGCGACGCCTTCGACGGCCGGAACTTCCCCGACACGCCCAGCCCGGTCAGCACGATCAGACCAAGGGCGAGCAACAAGGGTCCGCGCCTCATCGCCGGGCCCCCCACATCTCGCGGCGCACCGCCCAGCCGGCGATCGCCAGTTGGAGGGCCAGTCCGGTCAGTTCGACCAGGGTGCGCCCCGGCCCCTCGTGCAACAGGTTGAAAAGTCCCGGCCCCCAGCCCACCAGCGCCAGCCGGACCAGATTGAAGGCGACCATCACGCAGATCAGCAGCGCCCAGGACCACAGCTCGGACCATCGCCACACCGGCCGGAAGGCGCGCGCCACCGCGAAGCAGCACAGCAGTCCCTGCATCACCAGGTTCAGCGACAGGCAGTCCGAAATCACATAAAGCAGATGCCCCTCGGTGGCGATCGCGTTGCCGGCCACCATCACGTCGTCGCGCAGCAGCCCCAGCAACGCCGCGGTCAACGCCGCCTCGCCGGCCGCCAGCGGCGCCGCCGTCAGGTGGACCAGCACCCGCCCGCCGATCTGGTGCAGCGCCAAGGCGACGAACACCGCCGCCGCCGCGCGCGCCAGCGG
>JADFZP010000165.1 GCA_015232485.1 Alphaproteobacteria bacterium | reverse complement strand
GGCGCGGCGCGGCCCTGGCCGCCGAGGGAGACTCGCGGCCCGCCGACACCGGGCCGGGCATCGGCCGCCGCCTGAGCGTGGTCGGGCTGACCCAGGTCGAGGTGCAGGGGGTGGCGTGGATCGACGCCGCCTTCGCCTCGCTGATCGGCGTCGGCGCGGTGTCGATGCTGGAATACGCCCAGCGTCTGGTGGGCCTGCTGCCCAGCCTGCTAAGCACCAGCCTGATCTCGATCGCCTATACCGAGATGTCCTATGCCGCCGCCCATGCCGACCGCGACCTGTTCCGACGCAGCACCACGCGGATCATGCGCGCCAATCTGTTCCTGATCCTGCCGGTGGCGGTGGCGGCCACCGTCGGCGCCGATCTGCTGGTCGAGATTTTCCTGCATCACGGCCGCTTCGGCGCCGAGGCCGCCGCCCAGACCACCCAGATCGTGCATCTGACCATGCCCTATCTGACCATCAATTCGATCAACGCCGCCGCCATCGCCGCCCTGGTCGCCGACGCCTCGGCCGAGGCGCGGCGCATCCTGCTGACCGCCATCGTGGTCATGCTGGGCGCCCGGCTGGTGATCTTCCTGAGTGTGGTCGGGCCGTTCGGGCTGGCCGGCATCGTGCTGGGATCGGGCGCCGCCCTGGCCCTGGGCTCGTTCGTGATGTTCACCCAGTTGAGCCGCTATTGCGGCGGGCTGCTCGATCGCGGCGACCGGCGGGCCTTGGCCGTCATGCTGCTGGCCGCCGGATTGTCCGCCCTGGCCATGCAGGGCGCCCGCATGCTGGTCGGCCAGGACTGGGAAGGCCCGTGGGCCGGCGATCTGGCCAGCCTCGCCCTGTGCGGCGCCGCGGCGGGGGTGGTCTATCTTGGCGTGTGCGGACTGGCCGGCCTGTCCGAGGTCGATCTGATCGCCGCCCGCCTGCGCCGCCGCGTCAAGCGTCAGGCCTCGACCTCGATCCCGCCGCGCGCCGAGACCGACACCGTGCCGCCGCCCAGATAGCGCAGCACGATGCAGGTCAGGTCGTCCGAGGGCGGCGCCTCGCCGACGAATTCGGCGACGTCGGCGACCAGCCCGTCCAGGATGTCGCCCACCGGCTTGCCGGCGTGGCGCCCCACCGAGTCCAGCACGCGCTGGTCGGTGAATTCCTGATCGCCCTCGTTCATCGCCTCGGACACGCCGTCGGTGTAAAGCACCAGCGTGTCGCCCTCGGCCAGGGTCATGCGGTCCTCGCGGAACGACAGGCCGTCCATCACGCCCAGCGCCATGCCCCGGCTGCACGCGATGCGAACGATGCCCGACCGGCTGACATGGACCGGCGGAAGATGCCCGGCGTTGACATAGCGGAAATCGCCGGTGCGAATGTTGAGCAGCCCATAAAACACGGTGATGAACAACTCTTGCGGGTTCTGCGAGACGATCTCGTCATTGGCGGACGGCACGCATTCGGCCGGCGACGGAGTCATGATGGCGCGGGCGCGCAGCACGGTGCGCGACACCGCCATGAACAGGGCGGCCGGAATGCCCTTGCCCGAGACGTCGGCGATCAGCACCGCCATGTGCTCCTCGTCGACCATGAAGAAGTCGTAGAAGTCGCCGCCGACATGGCGGGCCGCCGTCATCACCGCCTTGCCGGACAGGCTGGCGCGGTCGGGGAACACCTGCGGCAAGATCGCCTGCTGCAGGGCGCGGGCGGCGTCGAGATCGGCCTGGATGGCGTCGACCGCCTGGGTGAGTTGGCTGTTGCGCTCGGCCAATTCGGCGGTGCGCAGGGCGACCAGACGGTCGAGTTCCTCCTCGCGGGCCAGCACCTGCTCGGCCATTTTGGTGAAGTCGCGGGCCAAGCCACCGATCTCGTCGGCGCGCCCGCCCACCGAAGCCAGCATGGCGGCCCGGAAGCTGCGGTCGTGGACGGCGCGGGCGGCGTCGGCGATCGCCAGGATCGGCCCGGAAATCCGCCCCGAGACCAGCCGCGCGGCGATCGCCCCGAACGCCAGCAGCAGCGCCGCCAGCCCCACCGAGATGGCGATGTTGCGATGCGCCGCCGCCTCGGCCTGGGCGGTCGAGAAGCGCACCAGCACCGTGCCGATCGGCAGCCGGTCGGCGTCGAGCAGCGGCGAGACCACGCTGGTGGCGCCCTTGGCGGCGATAGTCTTCGTCCGGCCCGACTGGATGGCTTCACGCACCCCGGCCAGTTCCGCCGAGGTGGGCGAGGCGTGGCCGCCCAGATTGGTGCCGGCCAGCACCGCCTCGGCCTCGGAGAAGATCCACACCGCCTGGATGTCGGCCTGACCGACCATCGTTTCGATGGTGCGGCTGGGGCCGATGCGGCGCCGCAGATCGTCGCTGACTCCCAGATTTTGCCCGACCACCACCAGATGCCCGTCGCCCAGGCGCACCGCCGCGAAGGCCATCGGCTTCGAATAATCGGGCAGTTCGAGCGGCACCTTGCTTTCGGCCCAGCGGCGGCCCTGGGCCACCGCCTCGAAGGCGTGGGCCAGGGATTCGTCGCGCTGACCGGGGTTTGGCGGATCGTATTGCGAGTTGGTGCCGTAGACCACCAGGCCATCCGGCTTCAGCACCCAAATCTCGTCAAGCGCCGTGCGGGCCGCCGCCTCGGCGAGGCGCAGGTTGATCTCGAAATCGGAAATCCCGCCCTGGCGCGCCGCGTCGACCATCATGCCGGCCAGGGTGGCCTCGGCGATCATCTGGCGGCCGACCTCCTGGGTGACGATGCCGGGAATCAGCGCGGCCAAGCTGGCGCCGTCGGCCAACAATCCGGCGATCGCCCGGCTGTCGGAATCGGCCCGCGAGGTCAAGGCGCGGTCGCCAAGCCAAATCAGGCTGGCCGCCACGCTGAGCGCCGTCACCGACAGCAAGGCGACGATCAGCAGGGTGATGCGATGGCTAAGGCGCATCTCAATTCATCCAGAAGGCGGCGTTCCGCAACCGGCCGATCACCTCTTGATCGAGCGGCACCGGCATCTCCGAGCCCGGCCCGAACCAGTCGTTGTAGATCTCGACATAGCGGCCGGCATAAGCCTCGGCGCCGTCCAGGCTTTTGGCGATCGCCGCGTCGACCACCGCCCGCCAACGCGTATCGTCATGCGGCAACATGCAGGCGATCGGCTCGTACAGCAGCGCGTCGTCGCGCGGCAGCAGCAGCAGATCGCCCTTGCGGCTGGATTTGTCGATCAGGCTGCGCAGCACGATGCCCAGATTGGCGAGCCCGTCGATCTCGCCCGCCTCGAACAGGCGCATGCCGGTGGTCATGTCGGGCACCTCGACGATCTCGGCGGTGGGCACCGCCTTCATCACCGCCAGCTTTTCGGTGGCGCCGGCCACCACGCCGATCTTGCGACCGGCCAGCGAATCCAGCTTTTGGCCCAGCTTGCGCGAGGCCAGCACGCGCGCCCCGTTGACGTAGAACGGGATCGAGAACTCGACCGCCTCCTGTCGCGCCCAGGTCGGGCCGGTGATGCCGCATTCGATGGCGATCTCGCGCCGCTGCACCATGCCGATGCGGGTCTGCGGGGTGACCGCCTTCAGCTCCAACTCGACCGGACGGCCCAGGCGGGTCGAGAGTTCGCGGGCGATCTCCTTCAGGATGTCGACCGAGAAGCCGGCGAACTGGCCGGCCTCGTCGCGCCAGGCGAAGGGCCGCGAGTCCGGTCGGGTGCCGGCGACCAGTCGCCCGGTCTCCTTGATCTCGTCGAGCACGCTGGCCGCTTGCGCAGGCGACGCCAAGAGAGCCAGCGCGCCGAACAGGGCGCCTATGACGCGATCGTTCATGTCGTCTTTTCCCCCACCCGCTCGGCCTGCCGCCCCGTCGCCTCGACCGCCCGCGCGGCGAGGCGCCGCTTGAAGCGCTGCGACAAGGTGATCAACGGCAGGCAAACCACCGTGAACCATGCGCCGGCGTAAAGATACACCCACACCATCATGCCCGTATCGTCAAGCGCCGCAATCACCGCGTTCGACCGCGAGACGATCTCGTCGACGCCGACCACCGAGCCGGTCGTCGAGGCCAGGGCGGTCATCAGCGAATAGGTCGTCCAGGCCGGCACGAAGATCAGCGCCGCCGCGTGGTGGCGAGCCCGCCAAGCCAGCAGCGCCGCCGTGAAGTTGTCCGAGACGAAGCCCGCCACCGCCACCCCCAGCGCCAGCGAGACCTTGATCCAGGCGGGAAACGAATAGACCGCTCCGGCGATCTCGATCTCGACCGGGAACAGGAAGGCGAAATAGAACAGCAGCACGAAGGTCGGCAGGGTGCGCGCCGCCGCCGTCAGACCTAAGGCGATCCGCTGGAGAAGGCGGCGCCGCGAGGTCCGCATCACCGCCAGCAGCACCCCCGCCGCCGTGCCGATGCCCACGCTGGCCAGCGAGATCAGGATGTTCCACAGGAATCCACCCGCCAGATAGGGCGTCCACTTCCACAGCGCCGTGACGATCTCAGCCGGCGACACGGTGCATCCCCTTCTTCAGCACGGCGAACAGCTTCATCATGATCAGGATGATCACGACATAGACCACCATCAGAAGATTCATCATGACGTCGGCGTTGCCGTGCTCGCTGCTGATTCCGGCGGCGGCGTTGATCACCTCGGGCACCGCCACGGTGCTGGCCATGCCGGTCATCCGCACGCCGTTGATGGCGATCGAGACCAGCGGTTCCCAGGCCAGACGGACGGTCTCGACCAGCCCGGCGCGGCCCAGCGGCGAATGGCGTTCGCGCGCCACGCTCGCCGCCTCGGCCAGCACGTTGCCAAGCGCCGCGCCGTTGTAAAGCGCCAGCCCCATCGCGGCGGCGAAGAAACCGCCGATCTCGAAACCGTGATCGGCCGCCACCGCGCCCAGCCAAAAATAGAAGATGTAGATTTGCAGCAAGGGCGGCGTGGTGCGGATCACCGCGATCACCGCCCCGAACGCCTGGGACACCACCGGGATGCGGGCGCCCAGCACCGCCCCCACCACCGCCCCGGCCACCAAGGTGCCCAGCACGATCACCGCCACCAGTTGGAGGGTCAGCAGGATGCCGCGCAAAAAGATCCACTGGTCGTAGGGATCGTAAAGCACGGTGATGTCGAGCTTCACCGCCTCGCGGATTTGCAGGGCCAGCCGATACAGGCCGTTGACGTCGCTGGGCGTCAGCAGGGCGGGATTGCGGCAGGCCGCGTTCCATTCGCCCGAGGGCTGGCGCTGGCACAGCCACGCGCCGGCCGGGTCCTTGCGGCTCCAGTCGTCGCGGGCGTCGGCCAGGAAGCGGGTGGGCGGCACCGCCCATTTGCGCTCCAGCTCAAGCAGGAAGCCCTCGCGGTGCCAGTCGGCGATGGCGTCGCCGACCGCCCGCTCAAGCGCCCCGCCGCGCTCGGAACGCGCCACGGCCGCGGCCCAAGGCGAGGTCAGCACCTGTCCCAACGGCGCCCGATAGCCGGCCAGATCGGGATGTTTCATCTCGTTGGCGATGGCGGTGGCGTCGTACAGCCAGCCGGCGCAGGCGCCGTTGCGCAAGGCCAGCAGCGGGTCGCGGGTGCCGTTGTAGACTTTCAGGTCCAGCATGAAGCGCTGGCGCATCGGCTTGTTGTACAAGGCGCCCTGCGTGGCGCAGATCGTCTTGCCGCGCAGATCGGCCCATTCGTCGGCCTCGATCCCGGGGCGCAGCAGCACGGTGGCGCCCGAGGCGTAATAGGGCGGTTCGACGATGGTGGCGATCTTGCGCCGCTCGGAGGTGTCGCCCAGCGTGGCGATCAGCAGATCGATCTCGCCATCTTCCAGCTTTTGCAGCCGGTTGGCCGAGCTGACGCCCACCAGACGCGCCGAGACCCCCAGCCGCCGCGCGAAATCGGTCGCCATGTCGACCTCGAAGCCGACCAGCCGGCCATCGGAATCGAGCATCCCGAACGGCGGAAAATCCGTCTTCACGCCGATCACCACGGCGCCGCGCTTTTCGATCAGCTCCATCCGGTCGGCCCAGGCGGGCTGGGCCAAGCCGAACAGCAACAACGCCAACCACAAGACCCGCGGCATCACGCGGCGGGCGCGCAGACGGCCAGGAAATCGTAGGCGCCGTGCAGCGGCAGGACGGCGCGCAAGACGTCGTCGAGCACCGCCATGGCGCCCCAATTGGTCACCGCCCGCTCGGGCAGCACGCTTTCCGCCGTCATCCGCAGGACGCGGAAGCCCGCCTCCTCCAGGTCGCGGCGGAACTCGGCGGGCTCGTAGAGATGGATGAACAGCTCGATGATCTTGCCGTCCTGCTCGCGGCCATAAAGCACGTCGCCCGGTTCGAGCCCGCCGGCCGCCACCTCGCCGGCCAGCATGGTCTGTTCGGCATGGAAGCGCCGCGCCCGGTTGCCCACGGTCAGCACCAGCCGCCCATCGGGCTTCATCGCTTGGCGCAGGCGCGCCAGAGTCTCGATCCGCTCGGCCCGGCCGCGGATATGGGTCAGCACGCCGAACAGCAACAGCGCCACGTCGACCGGCCCCCGCGCCGCGCAGGCCGCCAAGCAGGCGTCGAGATCGCCATCGATCGCCAGCAAGCGCCCCTCGCGGACGAACGGCTCGCACCGCGCCGCCAGATGGGCGATTGCCGTCGGGCTGATGTCATAGCCGATCAGCCGCGCCGCGCTCCGCTCGAGCAGCGGCGCCGCGTAACGGCCCTCGCCGCAACCGAAATCGAGCACCATTGGGCTCCCCTCGCCCAGCAGATCCTCGACCAGTTTGAGCACCCAGGCATTGGGGCGCGGATAGCGGCTGGCATAGAGCCCGCTGCCGTAATAGACGTCGTAGCTCGCCGATATGTCGGCCTTCGACGGCGTGTGCATGATCCGTGTGTCCCCCTGTTCCCACCCTAGCAGACCCTCAAGCCTGGAAGGTCGTCAAGCGATTTGCGGGAACCAACCGCCGATCATGGCTGTTGACCTCGCAACGGACACGGAGGACGCCATGAACTGGGATCAGGTCAAAGGCAATTGGAACGAGATCAAAGGCAAAGTGAAGGAGCAGTGGGGCGATCTGACCGACGACGAACTTGAGCGCATGGAAGGCAAGCGCGACCAACTGGTCGGCACCATCCAGAAGCGCTACGGCTACACCAAGGAAGAAGCCGAACGGCGCGTGTCGGACTGGGAAACGCGGCACT
>JADFZP010000164.1 GCA_015232485.1 Alphaproteobacteria bacterium | reverse complement strand
CGGCGCGGCGGGAACCAGCAGCCACGTCAGCATCAAGGCCTGATCGGCTTCATGCGCGGCATGGTCGCGGAGGGGCGGAAGCCCTGCCGCGACCGCGATGCGCATGATGGATTCCTTGACTCCATCCGGCGTCGGGCCTACATAGCTGCTCTCTTCGGTCCGACCGAAGATTATCGCCTCGTTTCGAGGTCCGCCAGTCCGCGATGGCCCGCGCACTGGCGCGAAACCTTTTGGGCAAGGGAATAGATGTTCGAAAGCCTGAGCAACCGTCTGGGTGACGTCTTCGACCGCTTGAAGCGGCGCGGCGCGCTGAGCGAATCCGACGTCGCCGAGGCGATGCGCGAGGTTCGCGTGGCGCTGCTCGAAGCCGACGTCGCCCTGCCGGTGGTCAAGGAATTCGTCGCCAAGGTCAAGGAACGGGCCATCGGCCACGAGGTGGTGAAAAGCATCACCCCCGGCCAGATGGTGGTCAAGATCGTCAACGACGTCCTGGTCGAGACGCTGGGCTCGGAAGACGTCGAACTGAACCTGAACGCCGCCGCGCCGGTCGCCATCCTGATGGTCGGCCTTCAAGGCTCGGGCAAGACGACCACCTCGGGCAAGCTGGCGCTTCGCCTGAAGTCGCGGCAAAAGAAAAAGGTGCTGCTGGCCTCGCTGGACGTCTACCGCCCGGCGGCGCAGCGCCAATTGGAGATTTTGGCCGGCCAAGTCCAGGTCGGCAGCCTGCCCGTGGTCGAAGGCCAGATGCCGGTCGACATCGCCAAGCGCGCCATGGAGATGGGCCGCCGCGAAGGCTATGACGTGGTGATCCTGGACACCGCCGGCCGTCTGCACATCGACCAGGAATTGATGGCCGAGGTCGCCCTGGTGCGCGACGCGGTTCGTCCCACCGAGACCCTGCTGGTCACCGACGCGATGATCGGCCAGGACGCGGTGACGCTGGCCCGCGAATTCAACGAGAAGGTGGGCGTCACCGGCATCGTGCTGACCCGCGTCGATGGCGACGCGCGCGGCGGCGCCGCGCTGTCGATGCGCCACATCACCGGCCGGCCGATCAAATTCCTGGGCATGGGCGAGAAGATGGACGCCCTCGAGCCGTTCCGGCCCGAAGGCATCGCCAGCCGCATGCTGGGCATGGGCGACGTGGTCAGTCTGGTCGAGAAGGCCGCCGAGTCGATCGATCACGCCGAGGCGGAAAAGCTGGCCGCCCGCGTGCAAAAGGGCAAGTTCGACCTCGAGGATTTGGCCTCGCAGTTGCGCCAGATCCGCCGCATGGGCGACATGAAGGGCCTGCTGGGCATGCTGCCCGGCATGGGCAAGATGAAGAAGCAGTTGGACGGGGCCAATCTGGACGACCGCGTCGTGGCGCGCCAAGAGGCGATCATCTCGTCGATGACGGTGATCGAGCGCCGCCGGCCCGAGATCATCAAGGCCTCGCGCAAGCGCCGCATCGCGGCTGGCGCAGGGGTCTCGGTGCAGGACGTCAACAAGCTTCTGAAACAGCATCAGCAGATGGCCGACATCATGAAGAAGGTCGGCAAAATGGGACCGAAGGGCTTGATGCGCGGTCTGGGTGGCCTGTTGCCGCCGGGACTGGGCGGGCTCAAATGACTTCAACTATATCGACAAGGACTAAACGCGAATGTCTCTGAAGATCCGACTGGCGCGCGCGGGCGCCAAGAAGCGCCCCTTCTATCGCATCGTGGTCGCGGATTCCCGCAGCCCGCGCGACGGCCGCTTCATCGAGAAGGTGGGCACCTACAACCCGATGCTGCCGGTCGAGCACGTCCAGCGCCTTCAGTTGGACAACGACCGCATCAAGCATTGGCTGTCGGTCGGCGCCCAGCCCACCGATCGCGTGGCGCGCTTCCTGGCCGGGGCCGAGCTGATGGCCGCCCCCGCCCGCGCCGAGCAGACCAAGCAGGCCGCTCCCAAGGCCAAGGCCCAGGAGCGGATCAAGGCCCAAGAGGCCGCGGCCGCCGCCGCAGCCGCCGCCGGCGAGTAACGCTTGTCGCGCCGCCTGTGCGTTGGCGTGGTGGTCGGTGCGCACGGGTTGCGCGGCGAACTGCGCGTCAAAAGCTTCACCGGGCGGCCGATCGACGTGGCCGCCTACGGCCCGGTCGAGGACGAGGGGGGGGCTTTGCGCTTCCGCCTGAAGGTCGTCGGCGAGGCCAAGGGTGGTGTGGTGCTGGCCCGCGCCGAGGGGGTCGCCGACCGTGACGCCGCCGAGGCGCTGACCGGAACCCGGCTGTGGGTGCCGCGCGCGGCGCTGCCGGCCGGTGGCGACGATGACGACTTCTACGTCGAGGACCTGATCGGCCTCGCCGTCGAGGACGAGAACGGCGAAGGCATCGGCAAGATCGCCTCGATCGGCGATTTTGGGGCCGGCGACGTGGTCGAGGTGACGATGGCGGCGGGTGGTTCGGGGCTTTACGCCTTCACCCGCGCCAATTTCCCGGTGGTCGATCCGGGCGGCGGACGCGTGGTGCTGCGGCCGCCGCACGAAGTGGCCGCCCGGCCGGAAAAGGAAGGGACCGGGGATGGCGGATGAGGCGCCGTGGCGCGCCACCGTTCTGACCATCTTCCCCGAGATGTTTCCCGGGCCGCTGGGTCATTCCCTGGCCGGCCGGGCGTTGGCGGATGGCCTTTGGGCTTTGGAAACGGTGGACATTCGCGGCTTCGCGAGCGATAAACACCGCTCCGTGGACGACACCCCGTTCGGTGGCGGGGCGGGCATGGTGATGCGGCCCGACGTGGTCGACGCGGCGATCCGGGGCGCCGGAGGCGAAGGCCCGCTGGTGTATCTGACCCCGCGCGGTCGCCCGTTGGATCAGGCGCGCGTCAGGGCGCTGGCGGCGGGACCGGGTGTAAGGCTGTTGTGCGGCCGTTTCGAGGGCATCGACCAGCGCGTGCTGGACGCCCATTCGGTCGAAGAGATTTGCGTCGGCGACTACGTGCTGTCGGGCGGAGAGCCGGCGGCGATGGTCGTGATGGACGCGGTGGTGCGGCTGCTGCCCGGCGTGATGGGCAAGGAGGCCTCGCACGCCGAAGAGAGTTTCGAGCGGGGATTGTTGGAATATCCCCACTACACCCGCCCCCAGGCATGGGACGGGCGGGCGGTGCCGGAGGTGCTTATCTCCGGCCACCACGAAAAAATCCGCGTCTGGCGAACGGCCCAGGCGGAAGAGGTGACGCGGCAGAGGCGGCCGGACCTGTGGTCCCGGTACGCGGCCAGGGACAGGAACGAGGGTTAGAGATGAATATCATTGAGCAGCTCGAGAAGGAGCAGATCGAGAAGCTGACCGCCACCCGCGGCGTGCCCCAGTTCTCGCCGGGCGACACCCTGAGGGTCAGCGTCAAGGTCGTCGAAGGTCAGCGTGAGCGTCTGCAGGCCTATGAAGGCGTGTGCATCGCGCGCAAAAACGACGGGCTGAACTCGGCCTTCACCGTGCGCAAGATCAGCTATGGCGAAGGCGTCGAGCGTATCTTCCCGCTCTATTCGCCCAACATCGCCACCATCGAGGTGGTTCGGCGCGGCCAGGTCCGCCGCGCCAAGCTGTATTACCTGCGTGGTCGTCGCGGCAAGTCGGCGCGTATCGCCGAGCAGACCACCGGCTTCGCCGGCAAGGTCGCCGCCGCCGAGCGCGTGGCGGTCGCCGCCGAGAAGGCCGCCGCCAAGGGTAGCAAGGCTTAAAATCCTATTGTCGCGTCGATGGCGAGGCGGCCGGGAAAACTCCTTTTCCCGGCCGCCCTTGCCGCGGTGCCGCTTTCCTGACGCCCGCCGACGCGTTATTCTCGCGCCAACCCTGCGGGTCGACAGGGCATTGGAGGGCTGACGATGGCCAAACCACGGACGTTGTTCGAGAAGATCTGGGACGCTCATCTGGTCGATGTGCAGGAGGACGGGACCTGCCTGCTCTACATCGATAGGCATCTTGTCCACGAGGTCACCAGCCCGCAAGCCTTCGAAGGCTTGAAGGTCGCCGGCCGCAAGGTGCGCCGTCCCGAACTCGTGCTGGCCGTCGCCGACCACAACGTGCCGACCACCGACCGCTCGAAGGGCATCGCCGACCCCGAGTCGCGCATCCAGGTCGAGACGCTCGAGGCCAACTGCCGCGATTTCGGCGTCCCCTATTTCCCGATGGACGACATCCGCCAGGGCGTCGTCCACATCGTCGGTCCCGAGCAGGGCTTCACCCTGCCCGGCGCGACCATCGTCTGCGGCGATTCGCACACCTCGACGCATGGCGCCTTCGGGGCCTTGGCCTTCGGCATCGGCACCTCCGAGGTCGAGCACGTGCTGGCCACCCAGACCCTGGTGCAGAAGCCGGCCAAGGCCATGCTGATCCGGGTCGACGGCGCCTTGCCGGCCGGCGTCGGCGCCAAGGACATCGTGCTGGCGGTGGTCGGCCGCATCGGCACGGCGGGCGGCACCGGCTTCGTCGTCGAATTCGCGGGCGAGGCGATTCAGCGCCTGTCGATGGAAGGCCGCATGACGGTCTGCAACATGACCATCGAGGCGGGCGCCCGCGCCGGCCTGATCGCCCCCGACGAGACCACCTTCGCCTATCTGGCCGGCCGGCCGCAGGCGCCCAAGGGCGCCACCTGGGAGGCCGCCGTCTCCTATTGGAAGACCCTGAAGACCGACGAGGGCGCCCATTTCGACGCCGAGGTGGTGATCGACGCCGCCAGTCTGGTTCCCATGGTCACCTGGGGCACCAGCCCCGAGGACGTGCTGCCGATCACCGCCAGCGTGCCCTCGCCCGCCGATTTCGCCGACGAGAACAAGCGCAGCGCCGTCGAACGCTCGCTCGACTACATGGGCCTGACGCCGGGCACGCCGCTGCGCGAGGTCAAGATCGACCGCGTGTTCATCGGCTCGTGCACCAATGGCCGCATCGAGGATCTGCGCGCCGCCGCCGCCCTGGCCAAGGGCCGCAAGGTGGCGGCCGGGGTCGGCGCGATGGTGGTTCCGGGCTCGGGCCTGGTCAAGGAGCAGGCCGAGGCCGAGGGGCTGCACGAGGTCTTCCTGGCAGCCGGCTTCGAATGGCGCGAGCCGGGCTGCTCGATGTGCTTGGCGATGAACGCCGACCGGCTGGAGCCGGGCGAGCGTTGCGCCTCGACGTCCAACCGCAATTTCGAAGGCCGTCAGGGCCGCGGCGGGCGCACCCATCTGGTCGGCCCCGAGATGGCGGTCGCCGCGGCGGTCACCGGCCGGCTGGCCGACGTCCGCGAACTGCTGAAGTAAGGGAGGCCGCGATGGACAAGTTCACCGTTCTGACGGGTGTCGCGGCGCCGCTGGCGATCGTCAACATCGACACCGACATGCTGATTCCCAAGCAGTTCCTGAAGACCATCAAGCGCACCGGGCTGGGCAAGAACCTGTTCGACGAGATGCGCTATACCCAGGACGGCAAGGAAGTCGCCGACTTCGTGCTGAACCAGCCGGCTTGGCGCCAAGCCAAGATCCTGGTCGCCGGCAAGAATTTCGGCTGCGGCTCGTCGCGCGAGCACGCCCCCTGGGCGCTGCTCGATTTCGGCATCCGCTGCGTGATCGCGCCCAGCTTCGCCGACATCTTCTACAACAACTGCTTCAAGAACGGCATCCTGCCGATCGCCTTGCCGCAGGAACAGGTCGACCAGTTGATGGACGACGCCCGCAAGGGCGCCAACGCCCAGATGACCATCGATCTCGCGGCGCAGACCATCAAGCGCCCCGATGGCGGGACCATCGCCTTCGACGTCGATCCGTTCCGCAAGCATTGCCTGCTGGAGGGCCTGGACGACATTGGATTGACGCTGCGGAAGGCCGCCGCCATCGATGGCTTCGAGGCGCGTTTGCGCCAGTCGATGCCCTGGGTCGGCTGACCATAAACCCGAGGGGGAACCCCAGATGAGCAAAACCAAGACCCTGTTGATGCTGCCCGGTGACGGCATTGGCGTCGAGGTGACCGGTCAGGTGCGCCGGGTCATCGACTGGCTGTCGCGCAAGCGCGGCGTCACCTTCGACGTGCGCGAGGGTCTGATCGGCGGCGCCTCCTACGACCGGCACGGCACGCCGCTGTCCGACGAGACCCTGGCCGAGGCGATGGCCGCCGACGCGGTGCTGCTGGGCGCCGTGGGCGGCCCCAAATGGGACGACCTGCCCTTCGACAAGAAGCCCGAGCGCGGTCTGCTGCGCATCCGCAAGGAGATGGGCCTGTTCGCCAATCTGCGCCCCGCCGTGGTGTTCGACGCCCTGGCCGACGCCTCGACGCTGAAGCTCGACGTGGTCAAGGGCCTGGACATCATGATCCTGCGCGAGCTGACCGGCGGCATCTATTTCGGCCAGCCGCGCGGCATCGAGACGCTGCCCGACGGCACCCGCAAGGGCTTCAACACCCTGGTCTACACGACGCCCGAGATCCAGCGCATCGCGCGCGCCGCCTTCGACATGGCGATGAAGCGCAACAAGAAGGTCTGCTCGGTCGACAAGGCCAACGTGCTGGAATCGACCGTGCTGTGGCGCGAAGAGGTGATCGCGGTCTCGAAGGATTACCCCGAGGTCGAACTCAGCCACATGTACGTCGACAACGCGGCGATGCAGTTGGTGCGCAATCCCAAGCAGTTCGACGTGATGGTCACCACCAACATGTTCGGCGACATCCTGTCCGACTGCGCCGCCATGCTGACCGGCTCGCTGGGCATGCTGCCCTCGGCCTCGCTGGGCGCCCCCGACGCCGAAGGCCGCCGCAAGGCCCTGTACGAGCCGGTGCACGGCTCGGCCCCCGACATCGCCGGCCGCGACATCGCCAATCCGCTCGCCACGTTGCTCAGCTTCTCGATGATGCTGCGCTACTCGTTCGACATGGACGCCGAGGCCGACATGATCGAACGCGCCGTGAAGAACGTGCTGGCCGGCGGCCTGCGCACCGCCGACATCATGCAGCCCGGCAAGGCCAAGGTCTCGACCAGCGTGATGGGCGAGGCGATCGTGCGCGAACTCGACAAGCTGAACGTCTGAGTCCACTTTTCATCGTCATTCCCGCGAAAGCGGGAATCCGGACCCCCGCTTTCGCGGGGGTGACGGTGATCAGGGGCCTTCAACCCTCGTAACCCACCGCGATCAGATACAGCCCGCAGGCCGGGGCGGTGGGGCCGCCGGCGCGGCGGTCGCAGGCCTTCA
>JADFZP010000163.1 GCA_015232485.1 Alphaproteobacteria bacterium | reverse complement strand
GCTCGATCATGAAGGCCAGGTCGTCGCGCAGGGCCTGCGCCTTCTCGACGCGCTCCTGCACCTGCTGGCTGGCATCCTCGGCGGCGCGGCGCAGCTTGGGGATGCTCGATTCGGCGCGGGCCGTGGCGTCGTTGAACTGCGCGATCAGCTTGGCCATCTCGTCGCGGTTCTTGCGCAGCACGTCGAGCCGCTTGTTGAGCAGCACCGCGAAAACGATGGTCGCCACCAGCAGGCACGCGACGATCAGGTCGAGGATGAGCTTCAAATCCATCAGACCTTTTCCTTCCGGATCTTGCCGTCGATGCGAATGGCGATGTGGTTGCCCTTGCGGCCCATGCGGCCGTCGAACATCGGAATGTCGCCGCAGCGCAGCTCGATTTGCGAATCGGGTCCGGCGTTCAGCATCATCTTCGAGCCGACCCGCAGGTTCAAGATGTCGCGCAGGCGCATCACCTGCTCGTCAAGCACCGCCTCCATCTCGACCTCGGTCATCCACAGCTCTTCGGCCAAGTGGGTTTCCCAGATCGAGTCGCGACCGAACTTTTCGCCCATGAACATCTGCAGCAGCAGTTCACGGACGGGTTCCAAGGTGGCGTAGGGCAGCAGCAATTCGAGACGCCCGCCGCGGTCCTCCATGTCGATGCGCAGCTTGGCGACGATCGCGGCGTTGGACGGCCGCGAGATGGTGGCGAAGCGCGGATTGGTCTCCAGCCGGTCGAAGCGGAAGGTGACCGGCGACAAGGGGTCGAAGGCGGCCGACAGGTCCGACAGCACGACATGGACCATGCGCTCGACCAGATTGCGCTCGATGGTCGTGTAGGGGCGGCCTTCGATGCGCATCGCCGCGGTGCCGCGCCGGCCGCCCAGCAGCACGTCGACGATCGAGTAGATCAAGGACGAATCGACGGTCAGCAGGCCGTAATTGTCCCATTCCTCGGCCTTGAACACGGCCAGCATGGCGGGCAGCGGGATCGAGTTCAGATAATCGCCGAAACGCAGGGACAGGATGTTGTCGAGCGACACCTCGACGTTGTCCGAGGTGAAATTGCGCATCGAGGTCGACATCATGCGGACGAGGCGGTCGAACACCACCTCGAGCATCGGCAGACGTTCGTAGGAGACCAGCGCCGAGTTGAGGATGGCCTGGATGCCGGCCCGCTCGCCGTCGCCGTCGTGGTCGTCGTCAAAGCCCAGCAGGCTGTCGATTTCGTCCTGATTGAGGACGCGCGTCGATTCGCGGGGGCCGCCGCCCGAAGACGCGGGAGCGCCGTCGTCGTCGTCGCCGCCGCCGAGCATGGCCTCCCATTCGGCGGCCATGGCATCCTGGTCGCCGCCCTCGTCCTCGCCGCCGCCCTCGGTCATGGCGGCCCATTGGGCGATCAGCGCCTCTTCGTCGTCGGCCGTCCGATTCTCATCCGCCATGTCGCGATCCTATTGAACCAGCATCTCCTTGAAGAGGACGTCGCTCACCTTGGCCGGCTTGACGGCCGCGTTCACCCGGGTGAGCAATTCCTCTCGCAGCCGGTACATGCCGGCGGCGCCTTGCAGATCCTCCATCCTCAGTTCCCGCAGATAGACCTGGAAGTTGTCGACGATGCGGGGCAGCACGGCCTCGACCTTCGGCACGTCCAGCGGGTCGGTGAGTTCGAGGCTGACCCGGATCTTCAGGAAATTCTGGCGCCGTCCGGCGGTGTTCAGATTGACCAGCATCTCGGGCAGATCGTAGAAGATCGCGGCCATCACGCCTCCCGTCGGGGGTGGCGGCGGTTGCTCCTCCTTCTCCCCTCCGCCCGAGAACATGTTCAGCAGCGGATCGGCGATGCCGCTGAAATAAGCCCCGGCGGCCAAGCCGATGACCAACAGGATCGGCAGGACGATCAAGAGGATCAGGCGTTTGCCCCCTCCCCCCGATTTCGCTGGTGCCGGTTCCCCGCTGTCCTCTTCGCCTTCGCCCTCTTCGAAATCCTCTTCCAGGTCCTCGGCCATCATTCCCCCGCCGTCAGTCCCGGCCGCAGTCCCACATGTGCGGAGTCTAGCGGAGGGCTGGTTAACAACTGGTTGAGACGGGACTGTATCCCACCGCCTCGCGGCCGGGCAATAACTGCCCGGTAACGCGTGCCCAGAAAGCACGGAATTCGCTGGAAATGGCGGAAAGCCGCCAGTGGCATGGCCCGTGCATTCCTTCTCGGCGAACGGAAATCGGGTCAAGCGCCATGGAAAACACCAGCTACATCGCCCTGTCGCGGCAAGCGGCCTTGTGGAGACAGCTCGAAGCGGTCTCGAACAACATCGCCAACGCCAACACGCCGTCCTTCAAGGCGGAAAAGATGATGTTCGCCGATCACCTGGTGAAGACCAAGGACAGCGAGCGCAACCTGGGCACCAAGATCGCCTTCGTCCGCGACGTCGGCATGGTCCGCGACCTGCGCGACGGCCCGATGGCCCAAACCAACAACCCGCTCGACATGGCGGTGCATGGCGATGGCTACTTCGTGGTCGATACGCCGGCCGGCCCCCGCTACACCCGCAACGGCCACTTCCACTTGGACGAGACCGGCATGCTGGTCAACACGTCCGGCCTGCCCATCATGCAGGAAGGCAACCTGCCGATCGTCTTCGCCCCCAACGAGACGCAAATCTCGATCGCCCGCGACGGCACGGTGTCGACCGAGAACGGCGCGGTCGGCCGCATGCGCGTGGTCACCTTCGACAACGCGCAGGAACTGCGGGCCGCCGGCGAAGGCACCTACGTCACCAATGTCGAGCCCAAGAACGTGGAACGCCCCGACGTGGTCCAGGGCATGGTCGAGGAATCGAACGTCCAGCCCGTGGTCGAGATGACCAACATGATCAGCATCCTAAGAAATTACCAAGGCGTGCAGAAGCTTCTGGAAGCCGAGCACGAGCGCCGCACCAAGGCGATCAACACCCTCGGCCAGCCGGCCCGCGCCTAAGACGAAAGGATTTAAGCCATGAGATCCCTCAACATCGCCGCGACGGGCATGCTGGCCCAGCAGACCAACGTCGAAGTCATCTCGAACAACATCGCCAACATGAACACGACGGCGTATACGCGCCGCCGCACCGAGTTCAACGACCTGCTGTACCAAAACCTGCGCCGGGTGGGCGCGGCGTCGTCCGACAGCGGCACCATCGTGCCGTCGGGCGTCCAGCTTGGCCTGGGCGTCAAGACCGCGGCGGTCTACCGCATCACCGAGCAGGGCAGCATGCTCAACACCGACAACACGCTGGACATGGCGATCCAGGGCAAGGGCTACTTCCAGATCCAGATGCCCTCGGGCGAGACCGCCTACACCCGCGACGGCTCGTTCCAGCTTTCGCCGGACGGCCAGATCGTCACCCATCAGGGCTATGCCGTGCAGCCGGGCATCACCATCCCCAACAACGCGGTGGGCATCTCGGTGAACGGCTCGGGCCAGGTGCTGGTCAAGCTCGACGGGCAGGTCGACCAGCAGGTGGTCGGGCAGATCCAGCTCGCCGTGTTCCCCAACGACGCCGGCCTGGAAGCCAAGGGCGACAACCTGTTGATGGAGACGCCGGCCTCGGGCCAGGCCACCCAGGGCTCGCCCGGCTCGACCGGCTATGGTTCGATGTTGCAGGGCTTCCTGGAAACCTCGAACGTCAACGTGGTGGCCGAAATCACCACCCTGATCAGCGCCCAGCGCGCCTACGAGATGAACTCGAAGGTGATCGCGACATCCGACGAGATGATGGGCACCGTCAACCAGATGAAGTAAGGAGAGGGCCATGAACCGCTTCGCTCTCGCCGCCTTTGTTCTTGGCTTGGTCCCCGCCGCGGCGCTGGCCGACCCCGTCGTGCTTCGCCATCAGGTGGCGGTGCAAGGCGACGTCATCCGCCTGGGCGATCTGTTCGACCCGGCCGGCTCCATGGCCGACGCCACCGTCGCCCACGCCCCCCAGCCCGGCAAGCGCATCGTGCTGGACAGCGTGTGGCTGACCCGCGTCGCCACGAAGTTCGGCGTCGAGTGGAAGCCCATGTCCAAGCTGGACCGGATCACCGTCGAGCGCGAGAGCGAGCAGATTCCGCTGGCCCGCATCGAGTCCGAAATCCTGGGCGCGCTGGCCGCCGAGGGCGTGCCCGCCAATGCCCAGGTCGAATTCACCAGCCGCGACCAGAAGTTCCATTCGCCGGTCGGCGCCGCCCCCGAGATCGCCGTGCGCGACGCTTGGTGGGACCAGCGTTCCGGCCGCTTCTCGGCGGATATCGAGGTTTCGGCGGCCGGGCAGCCCGGCACCCGCGCCCGCATGACCGGCCGCGTCTTCACCGTCGCCGAGGTGCCGGTGCTGGTCCGCCAGATCAATCGCGGCGAGGTCATCACCGCCCAGGACGTGCGGATCGAGCAAATGCGCGAGGCCTTCATGCGCCAAGACGTGGTGCTGGACCTTGACCAAGTGATCGGCAAGGAGGCGCGCTATTCGCTGCGCGGCGGCGCCCCGGTGCGCGGCCAGGATCTGCGCCGGCCGATCGCGGTGGCCAAGAACGCCCTGGTCACCATCGTGCTCCGGAACGCCGGCATGACGCTGACCTCGCAAGGCCGCGCCGTCGAGGACGGCGGCCTGGGCGACACCATCCGCGTGGCCAACACGCAAAGCAAAAAGATCATCGAGGCGACGGTCGAAGGCGCCAGCCTGGTCTCCGTGCAGCCCTTCGGCAACTTGCTCTCGAATTAGGAGAGACGACCATGACCCGCTCCCCCCGCCCGATCCTCCGCGCCGCCGTCCTGGGCCTCGCCCTCTCCACGCTGGGCGCCTGCAACACCCTGACCCGGCTGTCCGAGGTGGGCGACGCGCCCAAGCTGTCGGGCATCCAGAACCCCAACCAGCAGCCCTCCTACAAGCCGGTCAGCATGCCGATGCCGACCCCGCACCATCCCACCCCGCAGGCCAATTCGCTGTGGCGGCCGGGCGCGCGCGCCTTCTTCAAGGACCAGCGCGCCGCCGTGATCGGCGACATCCTGACGGTGATGGTCGACATCGGCGACGAGGCCAAGCTCGACAACAAGACCTCGCGCTCGCGCACCAGCGGCGAATCTGCCGGCCTGCCCAACTTCCTGGGCCTGGAAAGCCGCCTGAACACCGTGCTTCCCAACGCCGTCTCGACCGAAAGCCTGATCGACGCGGCGAGCGAAAGCACCACCGAGGGCGACGGCTCGATGCAGCGCAACGAGACGGTCAAGACCACCATCGCCGCGATCATCACCCAGGTGCTGCCCAACGGCAATCTGGTGATCGCCGGCCGCCAGGAGGTGCGCGTCAATCACGAACTGCGCGAACTGACCCTGTCCGGCGTGATCCGGCCCGAGGACATCAGTTCGTCCAACACCATCAGCTCGGCAAAGATTGCCGAGGCCCGCATCAGCTACGGCGGCCGCGGCGTCCTGTCCGACGTGCAGCAGCCGCGCTATGGGCAGCAGGTGTTCGACATCGTCTTCCCCTTCTGATCTTGGGCGGGGCGGCCCCAGGCGGGCCGCCCCGGTCTATTCGTCGACCAACTCGATCCGTAATTTCTTGCCGACCAGCGCGGCGGCGCGCCGGAGGGCGTGGACCGTCACATGCTCGTTTTGGGGATCGAGCAGCCGGTCGATTTGGCTTCGGCTGGTGCCAAGCTTCAGCGCCATACCCTTTTTGGTCAGCCGCCGCGCGGTGCGGGCTTGATCGAGCTGCCAAGCAAGCACGGCTTTGGTCGCTTGCCGGGTGACCTCCTCATGAATGCCTTCTTCAAGCAGGAAGTCGTCGAAGCTGGACCCAATTGGGCTCTTATCTGTCATGGAGACCGTCTCCGTAGATCTTTGAGGCGACCAATCGCCACATCCTTCTCTGCCGCGGGGAGTTTTTGCGTGGTTTTTTCAAATGCGTGCAGGAGGACCATTGTGCCCTTGTGCTCGCACCACAGAATTCTGCCGATTCGTCCATCCCGAAACGCGACCCGCACCTCCCAGAAACCATTGCCGATACCGCGGCACACCGGCATGCCGACTGGCCAGCCGTATTCCACCGTGGCGATCGCCACGCTTGCCGTCTTCCGATCCGTGACGCCGAGCGACCTAAGCCAGTCCTTCACGGGCTCGTTCCCGACCGCCGTAGCGTAGAACACGGCCGGAAGCCGTTTGAGCGGGTCAATCATCGCCATGGCTTGACGTGTACCATATTTGGGGCACACCCGCCAAGCCCGCAAGCCCCCCTCAATAATCCCGCTTCCAGTTCAGCCCCACGCCGCCGCCGGTTTGGGCGCCGACTTCGGTGTCGACGCTGAATCCGGCGCCAAGGTCCATCTCGACGGTGAAGTTGGTGCCCTCGTCGCCCTGGTCGACCCGCACGAAGACGTCGTCGCCGATGTATTTGCCGGCGCTGACCGTGGGGCCGCCGCCTTCCTCGTCCTCGTCTTCGCCGGCCATGCCCACTTCGAGCACGTCGAGGCCCAACGCGCCGCGCAAATCGCCCACCGGATCGAACGAGCCCGCCGCCCCGCCCGCCAGGCCGGCGGCGGCGCGGGCCAACTGGACCTGCTGGCCGACATCGAGTTGGCCGACCCCCTTGCCGAACAGCAGCCGCGCCATCACCTCGTCGCTGGGCAGCGGCGGGTCGGACGAGATCTCGATCTTGGGCTCGCGCACGCTTCCCGCCACCACCACCTGGGCGGTGATGTCGGACGCTTCGGACTCGGCGACCACATCCAGCGTCGGGTCGATGCGCTCGGCGCCCGCGAACGCGATCTTGCCGCGGGTCAGCGCGAAGGGCCGGCCGAGCAGCTCGTAGGTGCCGCGCACCAGCTCCAGCGCGCCCGTCACCGTTGGCGCCGCCGCCGTGCCGCCCAGGCGCAAATCGCCCTCCCATTCCGATTGAAGGCCGCGGCCGCGCACCGCCGCCCGCTCGACTTCAACGCCGACGTCGAGGGCGAGTTCGAAGGCTCCACCCGCTTGCTCCCGATCGACCGACGGCGGCGGCGGGGCGATGGCCAGCCCCGGCGGCGCGTTGACGTGGGTCACGTCGATCCGCGCCACGCCGCGCGGCAGGGGCTCGCCCAGATCGACCGAGACCGGAGCGGCCTTGATCGCCCCCGACAGGCGGGCGTCGCCGCCGCGGCCGGCCAGGGCGAGCGTTCCGGTGGCCTCGCCGGTCAGCACGTCC
>JADFZP010000162.1 GCA_015232485.1 Alphaproteobacteria bacterium | reverse complement strand
TGGTGGCGGTGGCGGCGGCGGCGGCGGCCCGCCGGGGCAGGGGGGCAAGCCGCCGATTCGCATCGGCGACAAGCTGGTCGAGATGGGGCTGATCTCGAAGGATCAGCTTTCCGTCGCCCTGCGCGAGAAGAAGAACTCGCCCAAGATGATGGGCGAGTTGCTGATCGATCTCGGCTTCATCACCGAGCACGCCCTGGCGGCGGTGCTGGCCGAGGCCTCGGGGCTGGAGCGCTTCGATCCCAAATCGACGGTGGTCGATCCCGAGCTGTTCAAGAACCTGACCAAAGAGGCGGCGGCGCGCTATCGCGTGTTCCCGGTCTCGCAGGAAGGCAAGGTGATCCGGCTGGCGATGTCGGACATCTACGACGTCATCGCGCTCGATCAGGTGCGGCGCTATTTCCCGGCCGACGCCGACATCCATCCGCTGGTCTGCTCGGAAACGGAAATCCAGGCGGCGATCGACCAGTATTACGGCCACGAACTGTCGATCGACGGCATCCTGCGCGAGATCGAGCAGTTGGGCGCCGATCTCGACAACGCGCCGATGGACGACGACGGCGGCTATACCCATCCGCTGGTCCGTCTGGTCAACGCCATCATCCTGGACGCCGTCAAGGCCAAGGCCTCGGATCTGCACTTCGAGCCGGAAGGCAACTTCCTGCGCGTGCGCTACCGCATCGACGGCGTGATGACCCAGATCCGCACCATCCACAAGGAACACTGGGCGCCGATCTCGCACCGCCTGAAGATCGTCTCAGGGATGAACATCGCCGACAAGATGAACCCGCAGGACGGCCGCCTGTCGATCAACGTCGCCAATCGCAAGATCGACTTCCGCGTCTCCAGCCTGCCCACCGTGCATGGCGAAAACATCGTCATGCGTATCCTGGACAAGTCGTCGGCCCAGGTGTCCTTGGATCAGCTTGGCTTCTCGGCCAACAATTTCGGGCTGATCAGCCGGTTGGTGAAGCGGCCCGAGGGCATCATCATCGTCACCGGCCCCACGGGCTCGGGCAAGACGACCACGCTGTACGCGATCATGAACTTCATCAATTCGCTCGACATCAACATCATGACCCTGGAAGACCCGGTCGAGTACGAATTGCCGCTGATCCGCCAAAGCCAGGTGCGCGAGGGCACCCATCTCAGCTTCGCCGACGGCATCCGCACCCTGCTGCGCCAAGACCCCGACGTGATCCTGGTCGGCGAGGCCCGCGACGCCGAGACCGCCACCATGGCCCTGCGCGCCGCGATGACCGGCCACCAAGTCTACACCACGCTGCATACCAACGACGCGGCCGGCGCGCTGCCGCGCCTGCTCGATCTGGGGCTGAAGCCCAACCTGATGGCCGGCAACATCATCGGCATCCTGGCCCAGCGGCTGGTGCGGCGGCTGTGCGTCGAATGCTCGACCATGGTTCCGGCCAACGCCGAGGAATGCGGCATCCTGAAGGCCGATCCCGCCGATCCGCCGCTGGTCGGCAAGGCGGTGGGCTGCCAGAACTGCCGCGGCACCGGCTACAAGGGCCGCGTCGCGGTGGTCGAAATCCTGCCGATGACGCCGGAACTCGACGAGTTGATGATCAGCGGCGCCTCGCTGAACAAGATCAAGCGCGAGGCCGAGAAATACGGCTTCATCCCGATGGCCGACGACGGCCTGGAGAAGATCCGCAAGGGCATGACCAGCTTCGAGGGGCTGATGCGCTCGGTCGACCTCACCACCCGCATGATGTGACGGGGCGGAGATGGCGCAATACACCTACCGCGCGATGAACGCCGCCGGCCGTCAGGTCAAGGGCACGGTCAACGCCAGCAACGACACCGATCTTTATCAGCAGTTGAAGACGATCGGGCTTGAGCTGATCGACGCCAAGCCGGTGCGCGAGCGCCGCCTGAAGCTGTCGATGGGCGGCGCGATCAAGACGCGCGAGATCATCCAGCTTTGCATGCATCTGGAACAGTTGCAGGCGGCGGGCGTGCCGCTGCTGGAGGGGCTGGCCGACGTTCGCGATTCGACCGACCAGCCGCGCCTGCGCGACATCTTAGCCGAGGTCTACAAGGAGACCAGCGAAGGCAAGTCGCTGTCGCAGGCCTTCGGCAAGCATCCCAAGGTGTTCGGCACGGTGTTCACCTCGCTGCTGTCGGCCGGCGAGGAATCGGGCAACCTGACCGAATCCTTCCATCAATTGGTCAAGCACAACAAATGGTCCGACGCGATCAACTCGAAGGTCAAGAAGGCGACCCGCTATCCCAGCTTCATGGTGTTCATGATGGTGATGCTGTTCGGCTTCATGATGACCATGGTGGTGCCCGAGGTGGTCGACTTCCTGAAGGGCACCGGCAAGGAATTGCCGCTGGTCACCGAATCGCTGATCGTCACCTCGGACTTCGTGATCGGCAACTGGCTTTACATCCTGATCACGCCGGTCCTGGTGTTCGTGCTGATCAAGTTCCTGATCCGCACGTCGCCGGCCTTCGCCTATTGGGTCGACGCGATGGTGCTGAAGGTGCCGGTGATCGGGCCGACCATGCGCAAGATCGCGCTGTCGCGCTTCGCCCACTTCTTCGCCATCATGTTCCAAAGCGGCGTGCCGATCCTGCAATGCCTGGAGACGGCGCAGAAGGTGGTGGTCAACCGCGTGCTGGTCGACGCGATGGCGGCGGTGCGCGATTCGGTGCAGCAGGGCGAGCCGCTGTCGGGCGCCATGAAGCGCTCGGGGCAGTTTCCCAATCTGGTGCTGCGCATGATCCGCATCGGCGAGGACAGCGGCAATCTGTCGGGCACGCTTGAGAACGTCACCAGCTTCTATGACCGCGAGGTCGACGACACCGTCGATTCGCTGATCGGCATGGTCGAACCGATGCTGACCCTGATCGCCGGCGGCATGATGGCCTGGATCGTGGCCGGCGTGATGGGGCCGATCTACGACAGCTTCTCGGGCATGGGGCTTTAGGCCATGAAAATGCCCAAACTGGACATCGAAAGCCTGAAGGCGATGCTCAGCGGCGGCATTTCGACCGCCACCGCCTTCGTGTTCGCGATGGGCGACGACCATGTGGTGGTCACCCATGTGGTGGCCGGCAAGGTCGCCGACGCCTGGGTCACCGGACCCAAGCCCGACGATTTGAACGACGACGTGTTCGACGCCCTGTCGCGCGACAAGAAGACGCCGGTCGTGGTGCTGATCGACAGCCTGGAACAGCTTTTCCGCGAAGAGACGGTGCCGGCGGTCAGCTTCCTGGACCAGGGCAAGGTGGTGTCGCGCTATCTGGGCATGGCCTTCACCGGCCAGGGCATGCGCGGCGCGATCTTTCTGGAGAAGGGCGAGGGCAAGACCCGCAAATACCTGTTCGCCTCGGTCCCGCAGTCGCGCGTGCTCGACAAGTGGATGGACGTTTTCCAGAAGCTGCCCAACCCCTTGGCCGGCGTCCACATGCTTCCGCTGGAAAGCATGTCGATGCTCGAGAACCTCAATCCCTACGAGGACCAGCACGCCGAGGGCGCCGGCAATCGCTGGCGGGTGCTGATCGGCCACAATCTGACCGGCGGCTTCCGCCAGATCATCGAAAAGAACGACCGCCTGGCGCTGGCCCGCCTGACCCAGGCGCCGCCGCCCGAGACGCCGCCCGCCGAGGTCGCGGCCATGCTGGAGAAGGACTTCAAGGCCAATCTCAGCTACATCAAGCGGCTGGGCTTCCAGGTCGGCGAGACGCTTTACCTGACCGTCTTGACCACCGGGGCCACCCGCGACGCGCTGGCCCATCTCGACTGGGGCGTCACCAAGGCCGAAATCCTGTCGCCGCACGAAGCCGCCGAGCGCTTAGGGCTGGGCAGCGTCGGCGCCGTCGATTCGGGCTATTGCGACGTGCTGCACGCCGTCTGGATGGCTTCGCAAAAAGTCAAGAAGCTGAACATCTGGGGCAAGGCGCAGGATACCGACTACGTCCAGATGGCCGAGCGGTTCTCGCCGTTCATCGCCGGCCTGTTCTCGCTGGGCGTCTTGTATTACATCGGCGACGCCGCCTTGACCGGCTATGAACTCTACGACGGCATCGCCAGATACGACGAGCGGCTGGTCACCGCCAACGACCGTCTGGCGCGCGCCAAGGAGAAGTTGGCCGGGCTGCCCTACACGCCCGCCCAGGTGCGCAACGCGATGGCGCTGTCGGACGAGACGCACAAGGACCTGGTGCCGTTCGACCCGGTCTTCGAGGCGCTGGCCGCCAATCTGGGCGAGGGCGCGCGCGTCACCGCCCTAAGCTTCGAGGTGCCCGACGACAAATCGGCGGCTCAGCCGGCCCGCGGGCGTCAGGCGGCGGCGCCCCAGGCGTCGGGCGGCCCGCGCCCCCACGAGGTGGTGCTGACGCTGGCCTTCCCGCTGGCCGTCGCGACGCCCGAAGAGGCCATCGAGTTCGGCGACGCCGTGTTGGCCCGCCTGAAAAAGGCGTTCCCGACCCATGTCGTGGTGATCAGCAAGCCGCCGGTCGACGTGCTGCCCAACCAGGTGCTGCGCGGCAGCACCCAGCGCGGCGGACTGTCCTCGGTCAAGCACTTCTCGGCGGAATTCACCGTGTCGCGGAAGGCGTCATGAGCCTGGACCTGAAGATCGACTTCAAGCAACTGCCGAAGAAGCTGCAAATCGCGCTGGCGGTGATCGCCTTCGACGTGCTGTTCCTCCTGTTCGGCACCGGCTTCGTCGATGGCCTGCTGGAAGAGTATGAGGGCGAGGAACGCGCCGCCCGCGGCCGCGTCGAGACCGCCCAGAAGGACACCCGCACCGCCGAGCAGGACCTCAAGATGGTCCAGGACAATCGCCAGCGCTACGAATCGATCGTGGCGCGCGGCATGATCGGCGACCAGAACCGTCTGGCGGCGGTGCGCCTGCTGGAGACCCTGCGCGAGATCCACCGTATCCGCAATCTCGACTACCAGTTCGAGCCGGCCGCCACGGTGACCTCGACCGGGCCTGAGACCAAGGATTACGAGATCACCCGCACCAATGTGATGCTGGATTTCCAGGCGGTGATCGATGCCGACGTGTTCGAGTTCGCCCGCCGCCTGGACGAAACCTTCCCCGGCGCCGTGGTGGTCAACGCGATCAAGATGGCGCGGGTCGGCGATCCCGGCGAAGACATCCTGAAGGCGGTCGCCGAGGGCGACGGCGTGACCCTGGTCAAGGGCACGCTGGGCTTCGCCTGGCGCACCGCCAATCTGAAGCCGCAGGCCCAGAAGAAATGATCCCAGCGCTTCCAGCCCTGCTCGCCCTCGCCCTCGTCGTTCCGCCCGGCGCCCCGGCGCGCGCCCAGGACGGCGTGATCCAGGCGCCCGACGCCAAGCCCGCCGAGGCCAAAAGCGACGCGCCGCTGTCCTTGATGTTCCTGCCGGCCGAGCGCGACGATCTGCTCAAGGCGTTGGCCAAGCGCCCCGCCAAGGGCGACATCTCGCGCCTGAGCGTCGGCACGGTGCTGCTCAGCCCCAAGGAGGTCGAGCCGCCCAGCCTGCGCCGCAACCTTTACCTCTCGGCCATTCTGTACGGCGCCGCGCAGGATTGGGCGGTGTGGATCAACGGCGTCAAGATGCGCCCCGGCGACAAGGCCGAGGATTTCGACATCACGGCCGTCACCCCCGACCATGTCGATTTCGAGGTGCCGATGGGCCGCGACGGCCGCAAGCCGTTCCGCCTGTTTCCCTATCAAACCCTGATCGCCGAAAAAGGCACGGTCGTGGAGGGCCGCGCGCGATGACCGCCACCGGGTTGCCGATCGAGATCGCGGATGTCTTCGTCTCCTATGACAAGCGCCAAATCCTGCACGGCCTCGGCTTCACCGTGGCGCCCGGCGAGGTGTTCGGGCTGGTCGGCCTGAACGGCGCGGGCAAAACCACCCTGATCCGCGCCATCCTGGGGCTGGCGCCTTGCGAGGGAAGCATCCGCCTGTTCGGCGCGCCCTCGACCGACCACCGGGCGCGCCGCAATCTGGTCTACCTGCCCGAGAAATTCGTGCCCTCGCCGCAGTTGAAGGGCTGGGAGTATCTGGGGCTGGTGCGCGCCGCCTACGGGCTGGCGCTGGACCGCGAGCAGGCCACCCTGGCGGCCCGCGCCCTGGATTTCGACCCCGCCGTGCTGGATCGCGGCGTGCGCACCTATTCCAAGGGCATGGCGCAGAAGCTGGGGCTGGTCGGCACCTTCATCACCGGCCTGCCGCTGTTGATCCTGGACGAGCCGATGAGCGGCCTGGACCCGCGCGCCCGCGTGCTGCTGAAAGACCGCCTGCTGGCCTGCAAGGCCGAGGGGCGCAGCGTGTTCTTCAGCTCGCACATCCTGTCCGACATCGAGGAAATCTGCGACCGAATCGGCGTGATCCACGAAGGCCGCCTGCTATGGCTGGGCACGCCCGCCGCCTTCATCGAGGGAACCGGCGCGGCGACCCTGGAACGCGCCTTCCTGACGGCGATCGAGCGGGCGTGACTTGCGGCGGCGGCCGCGCTTTCATATAGTTGTGGGCGCTCCAAAGGATGATCCATGTCCGCGACGGAATGAAACGGCAATCGGGTTTCACGCTGATCGAATTGTCGATCGTGCTGGTCATCATGGGCCTGCTGCTCGGCATGGGCCTGTCGACGGGCAAGGAGTACCTGGCCCAGCAAAAGGTCAAGACCACCCAGCAGAAAATGGAGGCGGTGCAGGAATCGCTGGCCCTTTACGTGGCGCGGACCAAGCGGCTGCCTTGCCCGGATACGGATCACGATGGCGACGAGGAGCGGGACGCCGCCAGCGAGCAATGCACCAGCACGCAGGGCAGTGGCACCATTCCTTGGGTGGATTTGGGCCTGCCCGGCGACGCCGCGCGCGACGCCTGGAATAATTGGCTGGTCTATCGGGTGTATGATCCCAGCACCGGCGGCATGGTGGCCGACAACGCGCTCGACATGAGCAAATGCGATCCGGCGGAGGTTGTTGGCACAGCGACTGACGACTGCGACGCCAACCCTGCACCCAGGGACTTCGTCGACGGCCGCGGTTTCCTCGTTAACGATAGGCCGGATGCTGTGGCGAGCGCGGTGGCGATCGCCAACCCGAGTGCGACCGCCATGCCGACGGGGGCCGCTTATGTCCTGATCAGTACGGGGGCGGATGCGACGGCCACCGGCTATCAGGCGCAGAACCTGAACACGCTCG
>JADFZP010000161.1 GCA_015232485.1 Alphaproteobacteria bacterium | reverse complement strand
TTGGTCAGCAACTCGAATGCGAAAGCGGGGTGATGCCATGCGCGAAGCCAACGGACATCCGGTCGACCGGATCATCGCCAAAGCGTGGGCGGACGAGGCGTTCAAAGCCCGGCTGATCGCCGACCCGGCCGCGACCCTGCTGGCCGAGGGCGTCGCCGTTCCGACCAACGTCACCCTCAAGGTCGTCGAGAACACCGACACCGTCGTCCACATCGTTCTGCCGCCCAAGCCCACCGACGAGCTTTCGGCGGAGGCGCTCGACGGGATCTCCGGCGGCGCCTGCCTCGATCCGGGGATCAAGCTGTTCGCGCCCCGGCAGCCCTATTTGTTCGGAATAAAGCCGTAGACGACCGGGCGACGGCTCCGTCGATCGGCGCCGGATGATCCGCGTGCCCGCCATAAAGGCGCATCTCCGCGCCGTCACCATCCCCGGCGAGGGCGTGCTGCTGCTCTCCGAGGACGGCGCCCACGCCCTGCATGGCGCCTTGTACGAACGGGTCGTGCCGCTGATCGACGGCGGGCGCGGCGTCGAGGCGATCGCCGCCGAGCTTGCCGGCCAGTTCGAAGCGGCCAAGGTGTTTTATGCCTTGGAACTTCTGGACAAGTCCGGTTTCGTCGTCGAAAGCGCGCCGCCAATGGATTCCGGGCGCGCCGCGTTCTGGCACGGACTCGGCCTCGATCCCCAACGCGCCGAGAGCGCCCTGCGGCGGTCGAGGGTGCGCGTTTCGGCGGTGGGCGACGCGGACGCCGATCCTCTTCGGAACGCGCTGGCGGCGATGGGAATCCCGGTGGTGGCCGCCGGGACCGAAGCCGACCTCGAGATCGCCGTCACGCGCGATTATCTGGACGAGGATTTGTCCGAGATCGACCGAGACGCCAGATCGGCCCGCCGGCGCTGGATGCTGGCACGTCCTTTCGGCCAGGAGATCTGGATCGGTCCGCTGTTCGTCCCCGGCCAGACCGGATGTCTTCACTGCTTACGTCACAAGCTCGCCCGGCATCGACTGGCGCACCGGTTCTTGGCCGCGCACGGCGGCGGCGACGCGTCCATCCCGCTCGCGGCGATGCCGGCCTCGTTCCAAGCCGCTTGCGAGTTGGCCGCCATCGAGGCCGCCAAGATCCTGGCCGGGGCCGAAACCGCGCTCGAAGGCAAGGTCCTGTCGCTGGACGTGCGGACCTGGGCTTCGCGAATCCACCATTTGATTCGCGATCCGGCCTGCCCCGCCTGTGGCGTGCCACCAGACGGCCGGGCCATGCCGGTGGCGCTGCACAGTCGCAAAGTGGCCTTCGCCGACGACGGAGGCCGTCGCACGGTGCCGCCCGAGGTGACCATGGCGCGCTTGAGCCATCTGGTCAGCCCGATCACCGGCGTGGTCAAGTCGTTGCGGCCCTGCGGCGGCGAGGGCGTCGCCCACGTCTGGACGGCCGGACATAACGCGTCCGTGCGGCTGGAAAGACTGTCGGACTTGAAATGGGGCTTGCGTCACGGAAGTTGTGGCAAGGGGATGACCGAGGCGCAGGCGCGAGTCAGCGCCCTGTGCGAATCCCTGGAACGCTATTCCGGCGAGGCCCACGGTTCGGAGATCCGCGTCACCGGCGGCTTGCGCGAGATGCGGCGCCGAATGGGCGATGCCGTCATCCATCCGAACGCGGTCATGGGGTTCAGTGACCGGCAATATTCGACGAGGAAAATCGAAAAAGGGCGTCCGGTTCCCAAGCCACTCGACGAAAACGCGGACATAGACTGGACGCCGGTCTGGTCGGTAACCAACGCCTGTCACAAGTATCTCCCGACCCAACTTCTCTATTTCGGCGCGGAAGCCTCGCGGGGCAGCGATGCGCGCTTCTGCGTCGCCTGCTCCAATGGCAATGCCGCCGGGAACACGTTGGAGGAGGCCGTGTTGCACGGCTTCCTCGAACTGGTCGAACGCGATGCGACGGCGCTGTGGTGGTACAATCGTCTGAGGAAGTCAGGGGTGGATCTGGAGGGTTTGGGCGGATCGTGGGCGCGGGATTTCGCGGCCCATCACCGCGCTCTCGGCCGCCGGGTCTGGGCGCTCGACATCACCAGCGACCTCGGCATTCCCGTCTTCGCCGCGCTGTCGGGCCGCGAGCGGGCGAGTGGGGTGGAACGCATCCTGATCGGACTGGGTTGCCACCTCGACGCCCGCATCGCCTTGCGGCGCGCCCTCACCGAGATGAACCAGATGTGGGTCGCGGCCGAAGGCGGCGAGCGGTCGGGCATGGCCAGACTCGAGGATGAGCGCGTGACGTCGTGGTTGGAGACGGCCACCTGCGCCAATCAGCCCCATCTGGCGCCGAACGCCGCGCCGTCGCGGGATCATCCGGTGCCGCACGGCGGCGACCTGTTGGACGACATCAAGGCGTGCCGACGCCTGGTCGAGGCCCAGGGATTGGAGATGCTGATCCTCGACCAGACCCGTCCCGATGTCGGCTTGCCGGTGGTCAAGGTGATCGTGCCGGGTCTGCGCCACTTCTGGGCGCGCTTCGCGGCCGGGCGGCTCTACGACGTCCCCGTGGCGATGGGTTGGCTGGACCGGCCCCTTGCCGAAGAGGAACTGAATCCGATCCCGGTCTTCTTCTGATACGGGGGAACCGAAATGGCCGGCGAGTCCGCCGGCCATTCGATCATTTCGACGCCACCATCACATCGTGACGGGTTCGAACCCCTTCGGGTTGGTCAGCATGGTCACCGGCTCGAAGCCCTTGGGCTTGGTTCCGATGGTCGGGTTGAAGGTTCCGAGGCCGCCGGAGACGTCGTTCAGGGCCGCGTCGCTCAATTCGGCGCCCACCTGGGCCTGGGCTTCGGGAGCTTCGGGCGCGACGGGAGTCGCGTCGGTGTCGTTCTTCGTGCTCATGACCCACCTCGACGGAGAAAGCCTGTGAAGGAATTATGCTGAGCGCTTCGCCGATACTTGGCAACCGGATTCTCGCAACTCGCGGTCCGCCGCACGGGGTGTGAGAAATTTGGGTGCGTGGGCCGGCTTGGGGCGCATAGAATTGCGGCGATCGGGTGCGGCATCGCGCCGCCCGCGTTGCCGAGAGGGCGTCCAGATGGGGGGGTCGGAAAGCGGTATCTTCCGCACCGCGGCCCTGGAGCGGCTGTCGACTCCAGAACAGCTCGATCAGGCCATGCGCCTGACGGCGCCGTCGGGCTGGGTGCTGCTGTGGACGGTTCTTCTCGCCTCGGCGCTCGGGCTGATGTGGAGCATGGTGGCCACGGTGCCGCTCAAGGTGCCGGGACAGGGCATCCTGATCAGTCAAGGCGGCGTGCTGTCGGTGGTCTCCGAGGCCCAGGGCCGTATCGGACGGCTGATGGTGCGGCCGGGCGACGTGGTGCGCGCCGGTCAAGTGGTCGCCGTCATCGAACAGCCCGATCTCGAACTCGAACGTGACCTCGCCCTCTCCGAGATGGAGGAGTTGAAACGCCAGCGCGCCCGGATGGTCGAGTTTCACATCCGCGAAATGGACGTGCGGATGCCCTACCTGGAACAGAAGAAGCGGGATATGACGGACAGCATCCGTCATATCGATGACCGCATTCGATGGTTGAAGGAGCGGGAGAAGGACGAGCAGGAACTTCTGGATCGGAAATATATCGGGCGTCAGAAGTACATAGACACGCGCGTCGACTTGTACGCGGCGCTCGAGCAGATCGCCCGCGCCCGCAACGACGTCAATCAGGTCGAGAGCGAGATCATCGCCCTCAAGGTCGCCAAGGAGCACGAACTCCTCGACAAGGAGATGGCCGCGGCGGCGGCGGCGCGGCGCGTCGAGGCGATCGAGGCCCGGCTGGCGCGGCAATCGACGATCCTCAGCCCCTATGACGGAACGGTGGTCGAAATCCGGCGCAACGAGGGCGAACTGGTCGACAAGGGCGTGGCCTTGCTCAGCCTCGTGCCGCCGCGCGACGGAGCGCCCGACCCGGCCGACCTGGTGGCGGTCCTCTACGCGTCGCCCGGCGACGGCAAGAAGATCCGGCCGGGCATGCATGTCGAGATCGCCCCCTCGACGGTGAAGCGCGAGGAATACGGCTTCATGATGGGGCGGGTCGTCCGGGTGGCGGAGATCCCCTCGACCGGCGAGGGGATGATGCGCATGCTGAAAAACCAGCGACTGGTCGAGAGCCTGTCGGGCGGAGGCGCCCCCTTCGAAGTGATCGTGACGCTGGAACGGGACGCGTCGACCCCCACGGGCTTCAAATGGTCGTCGTCGCGCGGTCCCGAGGGCGAAATCACCACCGGCACCCTGGCCGACTCCGCCGTCACGGTGCGCCGCGTCCGACTGATCAGTCTGGTCGTCCCGATGATGGAGCGGCTGGTCGCCCCGCCATGAGCGCAAGCCCCCCTTCCGCGAAGTCCCGTCGGGTCCGCACGCCCACCATCCTACAGATGGAATTGGTCGAGTGCGGCGCCGCCTGCCTCGCCATGGTGCTCGCCTATTACGGCCGCCATGTCGCGCTGGACGAGCTGCGCTACGCCTGCGGCGTGTCGCGCGACGGGAGCAAGGCGAGCAACGTCGTCGTGGCGGCGCGCTCCTACGGTCTCGAGGCCAAGGGGCTGAAGTTGGAGCCCCGTGACTTGGCCCGAATCCGCCTGCCGGTCATTCTTTTCTGGAACTTCAATCACTTCGTCGTCGCCGAGGGCTGGGATCGCCGGCACGTCTTTCTCAACGACCCGGCCACCGGCCGGCGCAAGGTCACCCATGCCGAGTTCGACGAGAGCTTCACCGGGGTGGCCCTGGTGTTCCAGCCGGGCAAGGACTTCCGGCCGGCCGGCCGGCCGGCCAGCGCGATGGGCGGGCTGCTGGCGCGCCTGGGCGGGTCGTGGGCGGGCTTCGCGGTCGTGGTCCTGGCCAGCCTGGGCCTGGTTCTGCCCGGACTCCTGATGCCCGCCTTTCACCGCGTCTTCGTCGATTACGTCCTGGTTCAGGGCATGCGCGACTGGCTGGCGCCGCTGCTGGTCGCCATGGCCGCGACCGCCTTGCAGCGCGGCGTTCTGACCGCCCTGCGGCAATCGCAACTGCTGAGACTGCAAACCAAGCTGTCGGTCACCAGCTCGGCGCGGTTCTTCTGGCATCTGCTGCGCCTGCCGGCCGGCTTCTTCGCCCAACGCCATCCCGGCGAGGTCGGCTCGCGGGTCATTCTCAACGATCGCTTGGCGTCGCTGGTGGCCGGCGATCTCGCCACCATCCTGCTCGACGTGCTGACGGTCGGCGTGTTCGCGGCGGTGATGTTCCAGTACGACGTGGTGCTGACCGCCATCGGGGTCGCCTTCGCCCTGTTCAATCTGGTGGCGTTCCGGCTGGTGGCGGCGCGTCTGGCCGACGCCAATCGCAAGCTGTTGCTCGACCGCGGCAAAATGACCGGCGTGCTGCTGCAAAGCCTGCAAACCATCGAAAGCTACAAGGCCGCCGGAACCGAGGATCTGCTGTTCGGCAGGCTGGCCGGCCATCACGCCAAGGTGGTGACCGCCGAACAGGGGCTGGGCCGCCAGCACTTGGCGCTTCAGGCGCTGCCGTTTCTGCTGGGGGCGATCGCCGGCGCGGCGGTCCTGGTGGTCGGCGGCCTGCGGGTGATGGACGGCGCCATCACCATCGGCATGCTGGTCGCGTTCCAGTCCCTGCTCGCGTCGTTTTCGACGCCGGTCGCCAGGCTGGTCGGCGCCGGCGCGCGGCTTCAGGAGGCCGAAGCCTGCATCGACCGGCTGGACGACGTGCTGAAGCACGCCCGCGATGCCGAGTTCACCACGCCGGCCGCGCCGGCCGTCATCGGCCGGCTGGGGGGAAGGATCGAGGCGCGCGAGCTGGTGTTCGGCTACAGCCCGCTGGCCCCGCCTCTGGTCGAAGGCTTCTCCCTTTCGCTGGAGCCCGGCCGGCGCGTCGCGCTGGTGGGCGGCACGGGAAGCGGCAAGTCCACCATCGGACGCCTTCTCGCCGGCCTGTACCGCCCCTGGTCGGGGCTGGTCGCCTTCGACGGCATCCCCATCGATGAGCTTCCGCGCGGCGTGCTGCGCGGCGGGGTCGCGCTGGTGGATCAGGACATCAGCCTGTTCGAGGGCAGCGTCCGCGACAACATCGCGCTGTGGGACGACGGCCTGTCCGAGGAGGCGGTGGTCCGCGCGGCGCGCGACGCCATGATCCACGACATCGTCGCGGCCCGGCCGGGCGGGTACGACGCGCCGGTGCGCGAGGCCGGGCGCAACTTCTCGGGCGGACAGCGCCAGCGCATCGAGATCGCGCGGGCGCTGGCCTGCGATCCCGCCGTGCTGATCCTCGACGAGGCGACCAGCGCCCTGGACGCCGAGGTCGAGAAGGCGGTGATGGACAACATCCGCCGCCGAGGCTGCACCGCGATCATCATCGCCCACCGCCTGTCGGCGATCCGCGACTGCGACGAGATCGTCGTGCTCGAACGTGGCCGCGTCGCGCAGCGCGGCACCCACGCCGAGTTGCGCGACGCCTCGGGCCCCTACCGCGCCATGGCGGAGTGCTGAGCATGGAGGATCGCCCGCTCGACGGCGAAACGGAAGTCCGCTCGGCCCGGCCGCTGTTGGTGCGCGGCGGAGCGGTCGAGATCTATGCCGCGCATCTCGGCGGGCGCCGGTTGCTGGCGCGGGTCGAAGCCGGCGGCATCGCGTTTCCGGCGGGCGACCGCCTGATCGTCGTGTCGCTCGATGCCGAGGTCGAGGAGGTGGAGTGGTCCTCGCTGCGCAGCGAGGCGCCCGACCGCTTGGCCTCGGCGGTGGACGCC
Source organism: Alphaproteobacteria bacterium (assembly GCA_015232485.1). GTDB lineage: Bacteria > Pseudomonadota > Alphaproteobacteria > Rhodospirillales > Magnetospirillaceae > JADFZP01. The sequence continues at coordinate 443 of JADFZP010000161.1, read as the reverse complement.
TGGCTCGGAGCGATTGGCGCCAATCTGGCCCAGGGGATCGCGCCGCGAGACGGACGGCAGGCCCTGGCGCCCGGCGAGGTGGTCACGCCCGACGCCGGTCAAACGGTCGGAGGGCGTTACGGCATCGTCTGGGCGCGCGTCGACGCGGGCGCCTTTCGCCTGCTCGGATTGGCCGACGTCGAGATGGGCGCGCTGGTGCCGCTCGGCGGCGCCACCTGGTTGCAAGCCGACGCGGCGGGCCGGCTGACCGCAATGGCGACCGCCGATCTGCTCGAAGACGCCGCGTTGCCCGAGCGCATGGAGCGGTTCGTGGCGGTCTGCCTGCGCTGTCTGGCGCGGCTCGACGCGATCGAGGCGCGGGACTTCGAGCGGCGTCGGGCGGGGCGCCGGCGGGGTGTCGAGGCGCGCCTGGAATCCGCGCTCCGCGGCCTGTCCGCCCTTTC
>JADFZP010000160.1 GCA_015232485.1 Alphaproteobacteria bacterium | reverse complement strand
GCCGGCCCGCGCCGCGGCGAGATCGCTCGGGCCGGCCAACAGTCCGTCGATGAACGCCTCGAACAGGCCGCGCCGCCGCTCCGCCGGGGGCGGGGGCGGGGGGCTCGGCACGAGAAGGCGAAGTGGGCTTTGCGCCACCAATTGATTCCGGATAGTCCAATCCACCGAGTCACTGTGACATTTCGCGATTCGCTGAACAAGGCTTCCCTTTCATTCGCCTTTCGGCTTGGGCCAAGGGTTGCGCAAATCGTCGATCACCCCATGCAGCACTTCCCGCACGCGCCCCTCGTCACAGCCCATCAGGATGGCGTCCTCGAACGCCTCGCGGCAAACTTCGCGGATCTCGTCAAGGTTCTGGTCCAGAACCTTGATCTTCTCGGGACAGTCCAGTGGCCCTCCCCCGACCGAGGTCCAGGCCGGGGTGGACGGGGGTCGTCTGTTCATCCGGTTTCCGCTCGACAAAATTGATCCAGTGATCATATTCGGGCTGGTTACCCACCCCATGTTTGGAACTTGAGAGCTGATGGCGGCCAAAACATTCAGCCCGGTCTCGGGCAACGAGGTCATCGACCACGCCCATGCCCATCTGGCCCATCTGGTGGGCGAGGCCGCCAGCCGCTGGCGCCTGGGCTGCGGCGAGGACCGTCTGGTCGAATCGGTCCGCCTGTTCCGCGACGAACTGGCCAGGCACTGCGCCGTCGAGGAAACCATCATGCACGCCATGCGGTCCAACGACGAAGCGGCCCACCGCGCCGAGCACGCCGCGCTTCTGGCCGCCGTCGACCGGCTGCTCGACGACATGGCGAAAGGCGGCTCGCGCGCCGCCGCCGCGGCGACCATCGACACCATGGAGCGCATCCTGTTCGATCACGAGGTCGTGGTCGACGGCGTGTTCCTGGCCAGCCTGCGCTCGCGCTCGGCGGCCCAGTCGGCGGGCGTGCTGCTGCCGTGGAGCGAAAGCCTGTCGGTCGGCATCGAGGCGATCGACGCCCATCATTTCGCGCTGGTCAACGCGCTGAACGATCTGCACGAGGCCTGGGAGCGCGGCTCCCCGGCCAGCGAGATCGGCATGCTGCTGCGCAAGCTGCATCGCCTCGCCCTGCACCATTTCGCCGACGAGGAGCGCCTGCTGGCGGGCCAGCCCGGCGTCGAGGAGCACGCCAGCCATCACCGCCTGCTGCTGGGCGAATTGGAACGCCTGGGCGCCCGCCACGAAGCCGGCGAGGTCGATGCCGGCTCGGTGGCCAAGGACTTCCTGCAATACTGGGTGCTCGACCACATCCTGCGTTCCGACCGGCCGCATTTCCAGAAGCTCAAGGGCTAGTGCCCTTTTCCGTCATGGCCGGGCTTGACCCGGCCATCCTGCACTAGTCGAAAATATCGAGCACATTGTCGAACATCGACTTGCGTTTGCGGTGCGGCGCATAGGGCGCGTCCCGATCGCGCCACTCGCGATCCCGGTCGCGTCCCGGATGCTCGCGCTCGCGCTCGCGCTCCCAGTTCTCCGCCGTGTGGCGGATGCTGCCCAGCAGCTTCTCCAACTCGCCTCGATCCAGCCATACGCCGCGGCATTGCGGGCAGATGTCGATCTGCACGTCTTTGCGGGCGACGTCTTGCATGGCGACATTGCAGTTGGGGCACATCAGAAGGGGCATGGCGTCTCTCGCTCCGGCATTGGCTGACCGGACAGAAGTAAGACGCTTTCGCCGATTCGCAACGGCTAGGCGCGGGCGCCCGCCGTTGACGATCGGGTGGCGCCAGTCGTCAGCTACAGCCGCTGGTCGCGCCGCAGGTGTTGCACTTCATGCAGGTGCCGTTGCGGACCAGGGTGAAGTTGCCGCATTCGGGGCAGGCGTCGCCTTCGTAGCCCTTGAGGCGCGCTTCGCGGATACGCTCGCTGCGGTGATCGGCGTGGGTGTCGAAGTGGCGGATCATCGTCTCGGCGTCGAGCGCCAGGGCCTGGCTGGTCGACACCGCCTGGGTGATCGTGTTGGGCTGGGCGGTGGCGGTGGTTTGGCCGGCGCCGCGCGGGTTGGTGAAGACCATCAGGTTCGAGCGCACGAAGCCCTTGCTGGTCAGGCGCTCGACCACGGCGCCCAGGCGCGCCGTTTCGCGGTCCATGTTGACGGTGCCCTCGGCCTTGTCGCCGCGGCCCAGGGTGTCGGGGGTCAGGTCGGCCGGCTCGACATGGGCCAGGTCGTTGCGGGCCAGATACGAGATCGCCAGCTCGCGGAAGATGTAGTCCAGGATCGAGGTGGCCATCTTGATGGTCTCGTTGCCCTCGACGATGCCCGAGGGCTCGAAGCGCACGAAGGTGAACGCCTCGACGAACTCGTCCAGCGGCACGCCGTATTGCAGGCCGATCGAGATGGCGATGGCGAAGTTGTTCATCAGGCTGCGGAAGGCGGCGCCCTCCTTGTGCATGTCGATGAAGATCTCGCCGATCTTGCCGTCCTCGTACTCGCCGGTGCGCAGATAGACCTTGTGGCCGCCGACCATCGCCTTCTGGGTATAGCCTTTGCGGCGGTCGGGCAGGCGGCGGCGCTGGGTCGCGATGACCCGCTCGATGATGCGCTCGGCGACGATTTCGGCGCGGGCGGCCATCGGCTGTTCCATCATCTCCTCGACCGCGTCGACGTCGTCGAACATGGCGGCCGACAAGGGCTGCGACAGCTTCGAGCCGTCGCGGTACAGCGCGTTGGCCTTGATGCCCAGGCGCCAGGACGCGACATAGGCGTTCTTGCAGTCCTCGACGGTGGCCGTGTTGGGCATGTTGATGGTCTTCGAGATGGCGCCCGAGATGAAGGACTGCGCCGCCGCCATCATGCGGATGTGGCTGTCGACCGAGAGGTGGCGCTTGCCCAGCTTGCCGCAGGCGTTGGCGCAATCGAACACCGCCAGATGCTCGGAACGCAGGAAGGGCGCGCCCTCCAGCATCATGGTGCCGATCGCGTAGGTGTTGGCCGCGTCGGCGTCGGCTTTCGAAAAGCCCAGCGCCGCCAGCATGTCGAAGGCCGGGTCGTCGAGCTGCTGGGGCGAGAAGCCCAGCGCGTCGGTGCAGAACGATTCGCCCAGCGTGTATTTGTTGAACACGAACTTGATGTCGAAGGCGCTGTCCATCGCCTTCTCGACGCGGTCGAGAGCCTCGGCGTCGAAGCCGGCGGCGCGCAGCGTGTCGTGATTGATGGCGGGCGCGCCCTTCAGCGTGCCGTGGCCGACCGCGTAGCGCACGATCTCGCCGGAATCGGCCTGGGAATAGCCCAGCGTGGCCAGGGCCACCGGCACCATGCGGTTGATGATCTTGAAATAGCCGCCGCCGGCCAGCTTCTTGAACTTCACGATCGAGAAGTCGGGCTCGATGCCGGTGGTGTCGCAGTCCATCACCAAGCCGATGGTGCCGGTGGGCGCGATCACCGAGACCTGGGCGTTGCGGAAGCCGTGCTTCTCGCCCAGCGCCAGCGCCAAGTCCCAGGCGGCGCGGGCCGCCGAGACCAGACGACCGTCGGGGCAGTTGATGGCGTCGAGCGCCACCGGCGTCACCGACAGGCCCTCATAGCCGGTGGCCAGCCCGTGCGAGGCGCGGCGATGGTTGCGGATCACCCGCAGCATCGGCTCGCGGTTCTTGGCGTAGCCGGGGAAGGCGCCCATCTCGCCGGCCATCTCGGCCGAGGTCGCATAGGCGATGCCGGTCATCAGCGCGGTGATGGCGGCGCCATAGGCTCGGCCGGCGTCGCTGTCATAGGGTAGGCCCGAGGCCATCAGAAGGCCGCCGATATTGGCGTAGCCCAGGCCCAGCGTGCGGTAGCGGTAGGACAGCTCGGCGATCTTGGCCGAGGGGAACTGCGCCATCAGCACGCTGGTTTCCAGCACGATGGTCCACAGACGGCAGGCGTGCTCGAAGCCCTCGATGTCGAAGCCGCCGTCCTCGCGCCGGAAGGTGTAGAGGTTCAGGCTGGCCAGATTGCAGGCGGTGTCGTCCAGGAACATGTATTCCGAGCACGGATTCGAGGCGTTGATGCGCCCCGAATTCGGGCAGGTGTGCCATTCGTTGATGGTGGTGTCGAATTGCAGCCCCGGATCGGCGCAGGCCCAGGCGGCCTCGCCGATGCGCTCCCACAGATCGCGCGCCTTGACGTCGCGCGGCTTGCCGCCGCTGGTGCGGGGTTGCAGCGTCCAGTCGGCGTCCTCCTCGACGCGCTTCAGGAAGTCGTTGGTGATCCGCACGCTGTTGTTGGAATTCTGGCCCGAGACGGTCAGATAGGCGTCGGAATCCCAATCGGTGTCGTAGACCGGGAAGTCCATCGACGCGTAGCCCTGGCGGGCGAACTGGATGGCGCGCTGGACGAAGCCCTCGGGGATCATCGCCTTGCGCGACTCGCGGATCGCGGTCTTCAGGCGCTTGTTGGTCTTGGGGTCGAAGCGGTCGTCCGAATCGGCGCCGTCCCATTCGCGGCAGGCCGCCATCACCTCGTTGAGGTGGGTGTGGGCCAGCTTCGAGCCGGCCACCAGGGCGGCGACCTTCTGCTCCTCGGTGACCTTCCACGAGATGAAGGCCTCGATGTCGGGATGGTCGACGTCGACCACCACCATCTTGGCGGCGCGGCGGGTGGTCCCCCCCGACTTGATGGCCCCGGCGGCGCGGTCGCCGATCTTCAGGAAGCTCATCAGCCCCGACGACTTGCCGCCGCCCGACAGGCGCTCGCCCTCGCCGCGCAGGCGCGAGAAGTTGGTGCCGGTGCCCGAGCCGTATTTGAACAGCCGCGCCTCGCGTACCCACAGATCCATGATCCCGCCCTCGTTGACGAGATCGTCCTCGATCGACTGGATGAAGCAGGCGTGGGGCTGCGGATGCTCGTAGGCCGATTTCGACTTGGTCACCCGGCCGGTGCGGTGATCGACGTAGTGGTGGCCCTGGCTGGGGCCGTCGATGCCATAGGCCCAATGCAGGCCGGTGTTGAACCATTGCGGCGAGTTGGGGGCGCCCATCTGCCGGCACAGCATGAAGCGCATCTCGTCATAGAACGCCTGGGCGTCCGATTCCTGGCCGAAATAGCCGCCCTTCCACGCCCAGTAGGTCCAGGTGCCGGCGAGTCGATCGAACACCTGCTTGGCGCTTTTCTCGCCGACCACGCGCTCGCGCTCGGGCAATTCGGACAGGGCTTGCGAATCGGGCGCGCGGCGCCACAGCCATTCGGGCACGCCCTCTTCCGCGACCGGCTTCAGGGCCGCCGGAACCCCGGCCTTGCGGAAATACTTCTGCGCCATGACGTCGCACGCCACCTGCGACCAATCGGCGGGCATCTCGATGTCGCTTTGCGCGAACACCACCGAGCCGTCGGGATTGCGGATTTCACTCTCCACCCCGCGGAACGCGATGTCGGCATAGGGCGACTGCCCATCCTTGGTGAAATGGCGTTGTACGCGCATGATTTCCCCTCTGATCTTCCCCGGAATCCGACACCCCAGGCTCCCCGCCTTTTTGCCTTGGGGTTCGGAAGTGTCAGGAAGCTAAGTCAGGCGGAGGGGGGGCGCAACAACATTTTGTCATGAAATCTTCGGTCGCCACCACGGATGGTGTGATGGCCGTCACTGCCCGGCCCGCCGGGCCGAATCGCGGCGGCCGGCGGCGCGCCGGAAAGCGTGCCACGGCACTGGACGCGTGGGGCGGCATTTGCCATATTCCCCGCTGCCCCTCTCTTCCCTTGGAGACCGCCATGAGCATCGGGACGCTCCTCTATACCTGGAGGCACGGCCGGCTGGTCGGCACCGACGAAACCGGCAACCGCTATTACACCGAACGCACCGAGGCGAAGGGGCGCCGCACGCGCCGCTGGGTGGTGTTCCAGGGCGAGCCCGAGGCGACCAAGGTGCCGCCCGAATGGCATTCCTGGCTGCACCACACCACCGACCTGCCCTTGAACCGGCCGGCGCGGCCCCACGCCAAACCGCACGAGCCGAATCGGACCGGCACGCCGGACGCTTGGCTGCCCGAGGGGCACGACCGCCGCGGCGGCAAGCGCCAGCGCAGCACCGCCGATTACGAGGCCTGGACTCCCTGATTCGGCATGGACGAGCGATGGGGGGAGATTTCGATCGGCGCCCTGGTCCTGCTGCTCGGCGGGGCCGTGCTGGTCGGCGCCTATAGCGGTACCGGTCGCGCCGCCGGCCCCGGCTATCGGGTGACGGCCGTGTTCAACCGCGCCGACGGCCTGCCGCTCGGCGGCGACGTGCGGTTGTCGGGGGTGCCGGTGGGACGGGTGGTGGCGCAAGAGCTGGACGAGCGGTTCCACGCCGAGGTGACGATGTCGATCGCTCCGGGCATCGCGCTGCCGCGCGACACGGCGGCGGCGATCCATACCGACGGCATGCTGGGCGCCAAATTCGTCGAATTGATTCCCGGCGGTTCCGAGCGGATGATCCCGCCCGGCGGGCAGATCGTCTACACCCAGGATTCGCTGGTCCTGCAAGAGCTTCTCCAAACCATCATCGCGCAGGCGCGGGCCGCGCGCGCCAGCCAGTAGGAACGTGGGGGAATGCGCAGGAACGTCATTGAAACCATCATGGGCGCCGTGGTCTTGGGTGTCGCCGCGCTATTCCTGGGCTTCGCCTGGTCGAACGCCGATCTGCGTTCGGTGAAGGGCTATTCGTTGCTGGCTCGTTTCACCAGCGTGGGCGGCCTAGCGGTCGGCAGCGACGTCCGCATCAACGGCATCAAGGTCGGCACGGTGACCGGCCAGCGGCTCGACCCCGACACCTATGTGGCGGTGATCGAGATGTCGGTCGCCCCCAAGGTGCGGCTGCCTTCGGACACCGCGGCGGTGATCGCCAGCGAGGGTCTGCTGGGCGGCAAGTACGTGCGCCTCGATCCGGGCCGCGCGACGGAGATGTTGCCGGCGGGCGCCACCATCGTCGAGACCCGCGACCTCAAATCGGTCGAGGAGATGGTGGGCGAATTGATCTTCCTGGCGACCGGCGGTGGCGGTCAGGCGCCGGGCGCGCCGTCCGAGTCCGGCCTGGGCGGTTCGCCGCTGCTCGACCTCGCGCCGCCGCCGGGCGCCCGCCCATGAGAAGGGCCATCGCGGCGTCCGCCCTGATCCTCGGCATCTCCGCCCCCGTGGCGGCCGAGGAGATCCAGCACGAGATCGCCGTGTTGCAGGGGCTCGACAAGGTGACGGCGCGCGTGCTGACCGTCGAGGCGCCGGTCGGCCAGTCGGTCCATTTCG